>NZ_JAMSHL010000090.1:0-280 GCF_026521175.1 Aminobacter sp. MET-1
GGTTGAGGCTCATCAAAGCGACCAGCGGCAGATTGATCAGCTTGCGCGCCAGATTCAGCCAGGTAACGGCGCCTTCGCCAAGCAGCGACGCGACCATCCGCTCCAGCAAGGCCAGGCCATGGCTGGCCAGATTGCTGCCGAACAGCGGCGCCATGCGCGCCAGCAGCTCACGTCCTGCGCCGGAGCCCCGCCCCAGCTTCCATGGGCGCCAACCCTGGCTCCAGGTTGACCGCAACAGCAGCAGCGGCATGCACAGGCTGCCAACCAGGCAGGCCAACGC
>NZ_JAMSHL010000091.1:0-278 GCF_026521175.1 Aminobacter sp. MET-1
GTGTGGCGTCGAGCTGAGCGAGATCGACCAGAGCGGACCGAAACTGCGTTTCAGCCAGGTCATCACCGGCAAGCCGACCGCCAGCCTGTTGCCGACCATCGTTGAAGACTCGTTGAACGACCTGCCGATCCCGAAGCGCATGCGCTGGGGTGCTCGCAAGGAAGAATTCGTACGTCCGACCCAGTGGCTGGTGATGCTGCTCGGTGACCAAGTCATCGACTGCACCCTCCTCGCCCAGAAAGCCGGTCGTGATTCCCGTGGCCACCGCTTCCATCACC
>NZ_JAMSHL010000092.1:0-278 GCF_026521175.1 Aminobacter sp. MET-1
GGATAGCTGCATGTGCTGTGCAGCAGCACGTTTCGCTCGGGCAGTCCCCCGCACGGCTGGGCGATACCTGCACGGACGACGTTGTCGTCTTTACATCTCGGCGTCCAAACACGAATGCGTGGTGCCCGGTTGGTGCGGTGTCAGGACGGGGTGTTGTCAGCCTGACCGGCGGTATCGATCTGCTCACGGAGGATGTCTCCGTGACCTGCGTGCCTGGCGAGCTCTTGAATCATCATCAGCAGTGTCCAGCGCATGCTGATGGTTCCTTCGGTGGGCAG
>NZ_JAMSHL010000093.1:0-278 GCF_026521175.1 Aminobacter sp. MET-1
CTCGTGCTCCTGGCGGTAGGTCATCTTGGCGCCCACCGACCAGGACAGAGCGCCCTCGCTCCCGCCACCGGCGCTGGCGGCGTTGCCCTTCAGGCCATAGTTGATTGTCAGCGGCACTTCCAGGGTCCAAGACGGCAGGATTTCGACATACTGCGGGGTGTAGTTCACCGCAACGGCCCAGTAGTCCTTGGTCGAACAACCATCGGACTTATCACCCCGACCACCTATTTGCACATCGACGCAGTTGTAGCCTTCGCCCTTGAACAGCTCTTTGTGCT
>NZ_JAMSHL010000094.1:0-277 GCF_026521175.1 Aminobacter sp. MET-1
GTCGTGCACAGACCGCGTCCGAGAGCGACGACGACTTCTGACCGCTTCGGCGCATATTTGTTCGCTTTTGTTGACATTTGTTGTTATCTGGTGAATGTTGTGTGCATGGAATCGAGTCTGGTGGCGGTGTGATGCTCGCTCATCAACGTCAGCAGAAGATTCTGGACCGGGTGCTGTCCGAGGGAGCCGTCACGGTGGCCGCGTTGGGCACTGCTCTGTCGGTGTCCGACATGACCATTCGACGTGACGTCAATGAACTGGTCGCCCAGGGCCTGGT
>NZ_JAMSHL010000095.1:0-277 GCF_026521175.1 Aminobacter sp. MET-1
TAGAACGGGTTATGCGATGCAGATATCACAATTCCGGCCTCTGCGCGGAAGGTACGCGTCAGATAAGCCACGGCCGGTGTTGGCATCGGGCCAGTGAAGAGTGCGGAAAGGCCCGCTGCCGCCAGACCCGCTTCCAGTGCTGACTCCAGCATATAGCCAGAAATACGCGTGTCTTTACCAATAATAATCTTACGGGAGCCGTGGCGCGCCAGCACTTTACCCGCGGCCCAACCCAGCTTAAGCACAAAATCAGGTGTGATCGGCGCATCCCCTACAC
>NZ_JAMSHL010000096.1:0-276 GCF_026521175.1 Aminobacter sp. MET-1
GTTTCCAGCTCGCCGGTTTCCAGGCCCTGGTTGTCGAGGACTTCGAGGTTGGCGGTGAGGTTGCCGCCGCTGCCGATCAGACTGGAAAGGTTGTTCAGGGTGCCGCCGTCGATGGCGAAGTCGCCTCCGGCCAGCAGTTGCCCCATGGCGCTGCTGGCGGTGACCTCGGTCTTGTCGCGCTGGGTGATGGTCCAGATGGCGTTGCGCTTGCCGCTGCAGTCGCCCGCGTTGACGCCTTCGATGCAGGCGGTCTGCTCCATCTTCGCGGTGTACAGG
>NZ_JAMSHL010000097.1:0-275 GCF_026521175.1 Aminobacter sp. MET-1
CGGACAGGCGGACCATGCGCTCCTTGTTCACGGCGTAGCGGCTGGCGGTGCAGTTGCGCAGCATCTGGGCCATCCACAGGTACTGGTCAGTGCTGGTCGTGGCCTTGATGGCCAGAGGCGCGTGGCGTTCGAGCAGCCATTTGATGGCCTTGAGCGGCACACCCGGTGCAGCCCACGGCGAAGCGTAGCCCGGGGACACCTGGCCGGCGTTGGCAAAGCTGGTTTCCATTGCAACGGCTGGCTGACGGTCGACGACGACCACATCGAAACCGGCT
>NZ_JAMSHL010000098.1:0-273 GCF_026521175.1 Aminobacter sp. MET-1
GGGCGGTGGCGTTGAGCCTGGACGGGCGGGTCGACGCCCAGGGCGCGGATATCCGCCAACTGCGCCTGGACGCTGGCGGCGAGCAGCGCCTGGAGCTGGTCGGACGCCTGGACTGGCGCGAAAGCCTGGCCGCCGACGCGACCCTGGACTGGAAGGATTTCCCCTGGCTGCGCCTGTATCCGCTGGCGGAGCCGCCGCCGGTGACGCTGAAGACCTTCAAGGCGGAAGTGCACTACCAGGACCAGCGCTACCTGGGCAATTTCAGCGCGGCGG
>NZ_JAMSHL010000099.1:0-272 GCF_026521175.1 Aminobacter sp. MET-1
CGCTATGGCCGCCCATTTCAGAGCGTTACACGACTAAAACCGCCAGGTTTTAGCCGAGGCTGATCTGCACTTCCACGCCTGCCGCAAGGTCGAGCTTCATCAGCGCGTCAACGGTTTTATCCGTCGGCTGGACGATGTCCAGAACACGCTTATGAGTGCGGATTTCGTACTGATCACGCGCGTCCTTGTTGACGTGCGGAGAAATCAGAACGGTGTACCGCTCCTTACGAGTAGGCAGAGGAATCGGACCACGCACCTGAGCACCAGTACGT
>NZ_JAMSHL010000009.1:0-221897 GCF_026521175.1 Aminobacter sp. MET-1
CTCGTCTTTGAAGGCCGCGCCCAGCCCAATGGCTACACCGAACCGGTGCTCCACAAGCGCAGGCTCGAGCTCAAGGCCAAGGAAAGAGTTTAGATTTCTCGGGTATGATGCCCGGTGAGATTTTGACAGCCTGATGATTATGACTGCGCTTTACGCCGCCCCCCTCTGGCCTGCCGGCCATCTCCCCCACAAGGGGGGAGATCAGGCCTTCATGCACGCCTCAGCTAATCAACCGCGAGGCAAAGGGGACCTCTTAGGACTTTACAGAGCGGGCGGTAGGCGGCACCTGCCGATCTCCCCCCTTGTGGGGGAGATGGCCGGCAGGCCAGAGGGGGGGGCGAAAGAGCTCGCCATTTCCGCAAGGTACCGGGCATCATGATCCTGCTCGCCATCGACTGTGCCGCAAGCCTCTGTGCCGCAACTGTCTATGACGCCGGTGCGAGCATAGAACTCGGCCGTTCCGTGCGCGATCTCGGCAAGGGCCATGCCGAACATTTGATGGCCGTGATCGATGAGGCGTTGGCGCAGGCTGGCAAAAGTTATGCCGATCTCGGACGGATTGCCGTCTCCACCGGTCCGGGCTCCTTCACCGGCGTGCGCGTCGGCGTCTCCGCCGCTCGTGGCTTTTCGCTGGCGCTGAAAATCCCGGCCGTTGGCGTCACCACGCTGGAGGCCCTGGCCCAGGAGACGCGCGATGCTCTGGGCGAGCGCCCGGTATTTGCCGCGCTCGATGCTGGTCGCGCGGAAATTCACGCTGCTCTCTACGACGAAAGCGGAGCGGTGCTGCGCGAGCCTGCGGTGTTGTCGCTTGAAGAAGCAGCGACAATTGCCGCTTCTGGTGCGGTGGCGCTTGCCGGTACGGCGGCGCGGATGGTTGCCGATGCCGTTGTCGTCGACAAGGTTTTCCAGTTCGGGCCGATGCTGGCGACGGCCGACATCGGAACCTATGCGCGCCTTGCTGCTGGCAAGGCGCTTGGTGAAAGGCCGAAGCCTGTCTATCTGAGAGCGCCCGATGCCAAGCCGCAGGCCGGTTTCGTGCTGCCGAGGGAAGCCAAATGAGACTGCCTTTCTGGCCGAAGCGGGATTACGCGCTTGAACTCCTGACCATTGGCGACAGCACGGCCATCGCGCCGCTGCACCATGAGGACTTCGTGCGCCCCTGGTCGGCGGAGGAATTTTCGTCGCTGCTCGAACAGGACACGGTGTTCGGCTTTGCCGTGCGTGAAGTAGGCCAAGGCGCTGCCGCACCCGCCGGCTTCGTGCTGGCGCGGCTGGCGGCGGGCGAGGCGGAGATATTGACCATCGCCGTGTCGCGCAGCCACCGCCGGCATGGGCTCGGCTGGCGCCTGATGGATGCGGTGCTGCGCGAGTTGCATGGCCAGCGCGCCGAGGCGCTTTTCCTCGAGGTCGACGAGACCAACGCGCCGGCGATCGGTCTCTACCGCAAGTTCGGCTTCCATGAGGTCGGCAAGCGCCCGAACTACTATCAGTCGGCGCAGGGCGCTACCGGTGCGCTTGTCATGCGGCTCGATCTTCGTTAGCCAGAAGCCCTGCTGGAGCATTTCCAGGAGGCCGTGAAGCGGTTTTCGTGAGACCTGCGACAAAACAATGAGATAGAGCGCTTTCGAGAAAAGTGCTCCGATTGAAGGTATCGAGCGCTACATGATCGGAAAGATCCGCACAGGGTTGGCGCTCGCATGGATGGTCGCTGCCTCGCTGGTGCTTGTGCCGCTGCAGCTCATCTCGATGAAAACAGGCCTGTGGCCCGAAACCGTAATCCTCAAGATCTGGCATCGCGCCATGTTGTGGGCGCTTGGCATGCGCGTCCGCGTCGTCGGCGAGATGGTGAAGACCCGGCCGTTGATGATTGCTGCCAACCATATCTCCTGGACCGACATCATGGCGCTCGGGTCGCGCTTCGACGTGACCTTCATTGCCAAGTCGGAGCTGAATGGCTGGCCGATCTTCGGCTTCCTGTCGCGGCTGCAGCGCACCGTGTTCATCGAGCGCGAGCGCAAGCGCAAGTCGGGTGACCAGGCGAGCGAGATCGCCCGCAGGCTGGCTGCCGGCGACGCCATGGTGCTGTTTGCCGAGGGCAGCACCGGCGACGGCAATCTGCTTTTGCCGTTCAAGAGCACGCTGTTCGGCGCTGCCTCCATGGCGATTGCCGAAGGGGCGGCCGAGCATGTCGTCATCCAGCCGGTGTCGATTGCCTATACCCGCATCCACGGACTGCCGCTGGGCCGTCAGCATCGCCCGATCGCCAGTTGGATCGGCGACATGGACCTGGTGCCGCATGTCGGCCAGCTGCTTGCCGAAGGTGGACTCGACGTCGAAATCCGCTTTGGCGAGCCGATCGATTTCTCGGCCAAGTCGAGCCGCAAGGAGGCGACGCGGCTAATGGAGGAACGGGTGCGCGAGATGATGCTGCAATCACTCGCCGAGCCGCATCCGGCGCACTGAGCGCCCAGATAGGCAAAGCTCTGTTTTTTGCCGCAGAAAGGCGTTAATAGGCGCGGCATGGAACTCGACGATATGTTTGAAATCATGCCGGCAGCCTCTGATGAGGCTGTTGCCGCCGGATCGGGCGCGGCCCGCAAGGTCTTCATCAAGACCTATGGCTGCCAGATGAATGTCTACGACTCGCAGCGCATGAATGATGCGCTCGCAGCCGACGGTTATTCGGCGACCGAGACCATCGAGGATGCAGACCTCGTTTTGCTCAACACCTGCCACATCAGGGAGAAGGCGGCCGAGAAGGTCTATTCGCAGCTCGGGCGGTTGGGCAAGCTGAAGGCCGAGAGGGCCGAGAACGGTCGCGAGCTGATCGTCGGCGTCACTGGTTGCGTCGCCCAGGCGGAAGGCCGCGAGATCCTGCGCCGCGCCTCGGCGGTCGATCTCGTGGTCGGCCCGCAGACCTACCATCGCCTGCCCGAGGTGGTGAAGAAGGCACGCGGCGGCCAGAAGGTGGTCGAGACCGAATACGCGCTCGAGGACAAATTCGAACATCTGCCGCAGCCGCGGAAGGCTGAAGTCGCCAAGCGCGGCGTCACCGCCTTCCTGACCGTACAGGAAGGGTGCGACAAGTTCTGCACCTTCTGCGTGGTGCCCTATACCAGAGGCTCGGAAGTGTCGCGCTCGGTGGCCCAGGTCGTCACCGAAGCCGAGCGCCTGGCTGAGGCCGGCGTGCGCGAGGTGACGCTGCTTGGCCAGAACGTCAACGCCTGGCATGGTGAAGGCCCCGACGGCAAAGAGTGGGGTCTTGGGCGGCTGCTCTATCGCCTGGCCGAAATCCCCGGCCTGGCGCGGCTGCGCTACACCACCAGCCATCCGCGTGACATGGACGACGAGCTGATCGCTGCCCATCGCGACCTCGAGGCGCTGATGCCCTATCTGCACTTGCCGGTGCAGTCGGGCTCGGACCGCATCCTGAAAGCCATGAACCGCAAGCACACGGCATCGGACTATCTCAAGCTCATCGAGCGCATCCGTGCCGCGCGCCCCGACATTGCCATGTCGGGCGACTTCATCGTCGGCTTCCCCGGCGAGACCGATGCCGATTTCGAGGCGACGATGGATATCATTCGCGCCACCAACTACGCCTCGGCCTACACGTTCAAATATTCGCCGCGCCCCGGTACGCCGGGCGCCGAGATGGGCGGGCATGTCGAGGAGAGGGTGAAGGACGAGCGGCTGCAGCGCCTGCAGGCGCTGATCACAAAACAGCAGCACGCCTTTGCCGACGGGCTGGTCGGCAAGACCATGTCGACGCTGATCGAGAAGCCCGGCCGCGAGCCCGGTCAGGTCGTCGGACGTTCGCCTTGGCTCCAGCCTGTGATTGTTGATGAAAAGGCCGGCGAAATCGGTGACATTATCGAAGTACGAATCACGAAGACAGGCACCAACAGCCTGTTCGCCGAGGTGGTCTGATCGGCCGCACGGCAGATGAGGAGAGACGGTTGAGCGCTGCTGAACTCAAGAACCTGCCCTCCGGGGCGTCTGACATGGCGCACATCGTACTGACCTTCGACAACAACAAGCTTGCCAGTGCGCTGTACGGCCAGTTCGACGAAAATCTCGCGCGGCTCGAGCAGAAACTCGGCGTCGATATCCGCTCACGCGGCAACCAGCTTACCATCAAGGGCAGCGCGCAGGCCGCCGAGCAGGCACGCCGGGCGCTCGACCATCTTTATGCCATCCTGCAGAAAGGCGGCGAAGTGGCTCAATCCGACGTGGACGGCGCCGTCCGCATGGCGGTCGCGCCCGACGACCAGCTGACGCTGCCGACGCTGGAGCGCAAGGGCAAGATGGCGGCTGCCCAGATCTCGACGCGCAAGCGCACCATCTATGCCCGCTCACTCAACCAGGACGCCTATATGCGGGCGCTGGAGCGTTCGGAGCTCGTCTTCGGCATCGGCCCTGCCGGCACCGGCAAGACCTATCTGGCGGTGGCGCACGCCGCCATGCTGCTCGAACGCGGCATGGTCGAGCGCATCATCCTGTCGCGTCCGGCGGTGGAAGCGGGCGAACGCCTCGGCTTCCTGCCCGGCGACATGAAGGAGAAGGTCGATCCCTACCTGCGTCCGCTCTATGATGCGCTCTACGACATGATGCCGGCCGACAAGGTCGAGCGCGCCATCGCCGCAGAGGTCATCGAGATCGCGCCGCTGGCCTTCATGCGCGGCCGCACGCTGGCGCATTCGGCCGTCATCCTGGACGAGGCGCAGAACACCACCTCAATGCAGATGAAGATGTTCCTGACGCGACTCGGCGAGAACTCGCGCATGATCATCACCGGCGACCCGACTCAGATCGACCTGCCGCCCAACACCAAGTCGGGCCTGGTCGAGGCGCTGCGCATTCTCGATGGAATTCCGGGTGCCGTGACGGTGCGCTTCAACGACACCGACGTCGTCCGCCACCCGCTTGTCGCCGAAATCGTCAGGGCCTACGACCGTGACGGCAAGATGGCACGCGGCCTTGCCAGCGAAGACTGACAGGCTGCCATGACCCCGGACAAGCAAACGCCGGTCGCGGCCGGCGTCGATCTGGATATCGACGTGATGGTCGAGGCTGGCGGCTGGGCCGACGAGGCGGCGCTGCGCGCGCTGGTCGAGCGGGCCGTGCCGGCAGCATTTGCCGAGGCTGAGGTCGAGGGCGGCGAAGGTGTCGAGCTCAGCCTCGTCTTCACCGATGACGAGGCGATCCAGAAGCTCAACGCCGAATGGCGCGACAAGGACAAGCCGACAAACGTGCTGTCGTTCCCGGCGTTTCCCGTCGAGCCAGGCGATCCGTTGCCGCCGATGCTGGGCGATATCGTCCTTGCCTACGAGACAGTCGTGCGCGAGGCTGAGCTTGAGCAAAAGCCGCTCGAAAACCACATCACCCACCTCATTATCCACGGACTCCTGCATCTTTTGGGGTATGATCACGAGACCGATGACGAAGCGGAAGAGATGGAAGCGCTGGAGCGGCGGGCGCTCGCGAGGCTTGCCATTCCCGATCCCTACGCGTAACAGGGACGGACAATCGACCGGAAGAAGATGAACGAGAAGCAAGAGACTGCCGCCACTCCCGAGCCGGGACCTGCGGCCAAGGCCTCCGACCAGGCCGAAGACGAGCCTAGTACGACCGCGGCGTCGACCGCGGCGCATGACATCCAGGCCGAGCGGCCGTCCTTCATCGAGCGGCTGAGCCGATTTTTCAGGCAGCGCAGCAACGGCAGCAACATCCGCGAGGAAATCGCCGATGCGCTGGCCGAGACAGGCAGCGACGCCGATTCCTTCTCGCCCGGCGAAAGGGCGATGCTCAACAACATCCTGAGGTTGCGCGAAGTCCGCGTCGAGGACGTCATGGTCCCACGCGCCGACATCGAGGCGATCGAGCTCGGCACCACGCTGGGCGAACTGCTGGGCCTTGTCGAGCAGTCGGGACATTCGCGCATGCCGGTCTATGTCGAGACGCTCGACGATCCCAGAGGCATGGTCCATATCCGCGACGTACTGGCCCACATTACCCGTGGCGCTCGCGTCAAGAAAGGCAGGTCGCGCAAGGCGCAATCCGCCGACGCACCGCTCGACCTTGCCCAAGTCGACCTCAACCGCACGATCGGTGAACTCAACCTCATCCGCACCGTTCTGTTCGTGCCGCCGTCGATGCTCGCATCCGACCTGATGCAGCGCATGCAGGCGACACGCACCCAGATGGCGCTGGTCATCGACGAATATGGCGGTACCGACGGCCTGGTTTCGCTCGAGGACATCGTCGAGATGGTCGTCGGCGACATCGAGGACGAGCACGACGACGACGAACCGATGATCACCCAGGCTGGAGACGGCGTTTATGTCGTCGACGGCAAGGCCGAGATCGAGGAAGTTGCCAAGGTCCTCGGCGAGGAGTTCTCGCCGGGCGAGCATGCCGAATATGTCGACACCATTGGCGGCCTGATCTTCAACGCGCTCGGCCGCGTGCCGTCGCGCGGCGAGGTGGTGCAGGCGATCCCCGGTTTCGAGTTCCACGTGCTCGATGCCGACCCGCGCCGCGTCAAGCGCGTCCGCATCGTCCACAGCCTCAAGAGCGAGCGCCGCCGTCGCGCCAAGGCTGAACAGGCGTGAGCCGGGCCTGCGCTCGCGCGTCGGCCCGGATTTCCGGGCCGATATCTGCCAGCACGAAGCGCAATTTGAATGATCCGGAGCGGCCTTTGAGCGGCCGGTCGGATGACCGGCGCTCTGGCCTGCCATTTGGTGCCGCCGCGCGGCCCTGCTACACCTTCGATCCGTGATTCTGGGGCGAGGGGAGCGGATGGAGCGTCTTGCCGGGCGGATTATCCTGCTGTGGGGATGGAAGCGGGCGCTGCTTGCTTTTGTCGCCGGCGCCATCGCTGTTCTGGCACAGGCGCCCTATGATTTCTTCGCCGCCGGATTTGTCTCCTTTCCTGTCCTGGTCTGGCTGCTCGATGGCGCTGTTGCCGATCGTCCTGCCGGCTTTCTGCGCAGATTGAAGCCGGCCTTCGCCACCGGCTGGTGGTTCGGTTTCGGCTATTTCCTCGCAGGGCTCTGGTGGATCGGCGGGGCGCTGCTGGTCGAGGCCGACAGTTTTGCCTGGGCGCTGCCTTTCGCCGTCGTCGGCATTCCGCTGATCCTGTCGTTCTTTTATGGCTTTGCCGCAGCCCTTGCCCGGCTGTTGTGGAGCGACGGCATCGGCCGCATCTTCGCGCTCGCCCTGGCCTTCGGACTGACCGAATGGTTGCGCACCTTCCTGTTCACCGGCTTTCCCTGGAACCCCATCGGTTTCGCCATGATGCCGATGCCGCTGTTCATGCAGAGCGTCACTGTTGTCGGCGTCGTGGGTATGAACGTGCTGGCGGTGTTTGTCTTTGCAGTGCCGGCACTTCTGGCCGACCGGCGAAACCTCAGGCTGGGCGCAGCGCTTGCAGTGATCCTGGTCGCCGCCCATGCGGGCTTCGGCTATTACAGGCTGTCGCGGCCAGCGCCGCCGGCGGACAGGACCATCAATGTCCGTGTTGTCCAACCCAATATCGACCTCAGCGAGAAGTGGGATGGACGCGTCCGCGACCGCATCTTCGCCACCATGCTGGAACTGTCGCGGGAAACGCCCAAGCCGGGCGCGAAGAAGCCGGACCTGATCGTCTGGCCCGAGACCTCGGTGCCATTCCTGTTCACCGAAAGGCCAGATGCGCTCGTCGCCCTCGGCGAAGTGCTCGATGACGGCCAGATGTTGATGGCGGGTGTGGTGCGCGAGGAGGGCGGCAGCGGCTCCGATCCGCTCTATTACAACTCCGTCGTTTCCATCAACGACAAGGGCGAAATCGTCGATGCCATCGACAAGGTGCATCTCGTGCCGTTCGGCGAATACATCCCCTTCGCCGACCTGATGGCACGCGTAGGGCTTACCCAGCTCGTCGCCGGGCCGATGAATTTTGCCGCCGGCGCCAACCGCCATCCGCTGGCTTTGCCCGGCGGGCTCAAGGCCACAGCCTTTATTTGCTACGAAATCATTTTTCCCGGCATGGTGGCAGTTGACGCAGCGTCAAGTCAGATTATGGTAAATGTCACGAACGACGCGTGGTTTGGCGATACGCCGGGACCGTACCAGCATTTCCGGCAGTCGCAGATCAGGGCGGTCGAGAATGGAATGCCGGTCCTGCGCGCGGCCAACACGGGAATTTCCGGCATAATCGACCCAAGCGGGCGAGTTGTGGATGCACTTGCGATGAATGTTCGCGGCACCATCGATTTCTCGCTTCCGGTGGCCAACTCCGCCGCCGCCTTGATGCCGCTTTCGCGCGTTAACGGTTTCCTGATCATGTTCTTTGTTGCCGTTGCGGCAAGTGGCTTGAAGCTCAGACAGAGGCTCAGGGCGAATTGACACTGCGGTTGTTAGAAACTCATATGCTGCCGCGCGGCTCAAAGGTCGTGCCAAATGGCGTTTCTGTCCGAGCGCCATAGACTGCCCTAACGGGCTGACTGCCCAATAATAAGCTGGAAGAATCCGGCGAGGAAAGACAGTGGAAAAAGAAAACAAGAAGAAACCAAATCCGACCGACGTACACGTCGGCGGTAGAATTCGCCTGCGACGCAACATGTTGGGAATGAGCCAGGAGAAGCTCGGAGAAAGTCTGGGAATTACCTTTCAGCAGATCCAAAAATACGAAAAAGGCACAAACCGAGTCGGAGCGAGTCGCCTTCAGGCCATCGCCTCGATCCTCAGCGTTTCGGTCTCCTTCTTCTTCGAGGACGCACCGGGACAGGAAGGCGAGCACAAAGGGCTCGCGGAAGACGCCTCCGCAAACTTCGTGGTCGACTTTTTGTCGAGCGCCGAAGGCCTGCAGCTCAACCGCGCCTTTGCCCGCATTTCCAACCCGAAAGTGCGACGCAAGGTCATCGAGCTGGCTAAGGTTCTGGCCGACGACGAAGACCAATAACCAGCTGCGACGGCGATGCGCCGTCGCAACGCCTTTCCAATATCCTGCATTACGTGGCGAAAAGCCTGCTTGACGAGTTCCGGCAGGCTTCGCTAACACATGCCGCGCCAAATGATCGGCATCGCGCCGGTCGCTTTTCAAGAGGGGACATCCCGTGTCGCGGCAGAACTATCTCTTCACTTCCGAATCCGTTTCCGAAGGCCACCCGGACAAGGTGTGCGATCGCATTTCCGACGAGATCGTCGATCTCGTCTATCGTGAAGCCAAAAAAACCGGCATGGATCCGTGGAAGGTCCGCGTTGCCTGTGAAACGCTGGCAACGACCAACCGCGTCGTGATCGCCGGCGAAGTTCGTGTTCCCGACACCCTTCTCAAGAAGGACAAGAACGGCGCGGTCCTCAAGGACGCCGCCGGCCACCCGGTCATCAACCCGTCCAAGTTCAAGGCAGTGGCCCGCAAGGCCATCCGCGCCATCGGCTACGAGCAGGCCGGCTTCCACTGGAAGACCGCCCGCATCGACGTGCTGCTGCACGGCCAGTCGCCCGACATCGGCCAGGGCGTCGACAGCGCCGCCGATCGCCAGGGCGAAGAGGGTGCCGGCGACCAGGGCATCATGTTCGGCTACGCCTGCCGTGAGACCCCCGATCTGATGCCGGCGCCGATCTATTACAGCCACAAGATCCTCGAGCTGCTGGCTGCTGCCCGCCACGAAGGCAAGGGCGACGCCGGCCAGCTTGGTCCTGATGCCAAGAGCCAGGTCACCGTGCGCTACCAGGACGGCAAGGCGCACGAGGTCACCCAGATCGTGCTCTCGACCCAGCACCTCGACGGCAGCTGGGATTCGGGCAAGGTCCGCAAGGTGGTCGAGCCGTACATCCGCGAGGCGCTAGGCGATCTCGAGATCGCCAACGACTGCAACTGGTACATCAACCCGACCGGCAAGTTCGTCATCGGCGGTCCTGACGGCGACGCCGGCCTGACCGGCCGCAAGATCATCGTCGACACCTATGGCGGCGCAGCCCCGCATGGCGGCGGCGCGTTCTCGGGCAAGGACACCACCAAGGTCGACCGTTCGGCAGCATATGCCGCGCGCTACCTCGCCAAGAACGTGGTTGCGGCCAAGCTTGCCGACCGTTGCACCATCCAGCTGTCCTACGCCATCGGCGTTGCCCAGCCGCTGTCGGTCTATGTCGACCTGCACGGCACCGGCAAGGTGGACGAGGCGGTTCTGGAAGACTCGCTGCGCGAGGTCATGGACCTGTCGCCGTCGGGCATCCGCCGTCATCTCGACCTTAACAAGCCGATCTACGCCAAGACGTCGTCCTACGGCCATTTCGGCCGCAAGGCCGGCCGCGACGGTTCTTTCTCGTGGGAGAAGACCGACCTGGTGAAGGCCATCAAGGACGCTGTGTCCAGCAAGGATGCGGTCGCCGCGTAAGGCGACCGTCGTAGTCATGGAACAGGAACCGCGCCGCAGCCGCATGAGCGAAGCCTTTTTCGGGCGGCGGCGCGGTAAACCTGTCCGTCCGCATCAGGCCGTCGCCCTTGAAAAGGGCCTCGCCCGCTTCGGCATCGATCTCGCCGCACCTGCACCCGCCGACCTGCGCACCCTGTTTGAGGCGCCGGTGTCGCATGTGCGGCTCGAAATCGGCTTTGGCGGTGGCGAGCATCTTCGCCACATCGCCGCCAACAATCCCGATGCCGGCTTCATCGGCGTCGAGCCCTTCGTCAACGGCATGGCCAAGATGATGACGGTGCTCGACGAGACGCCGCAGCTCAACATCCGCCTCTATGACGACGACGCCACGCAGCTGCTCGACTGGCTGCCGGAGGCGTCGCTCGACGGCATCGACCTGTTTTATCCCGACCCGTGGCGGAAGAAGAAGCATTGGAAGCGCCGCTTCGTCAGCCCGGTCAATCTCGACCGCTTTGCACGGGTGCTGAAGGTTGGTGCGAAGTTCCGCTTCGCTTCCGACATCGATACCTATGTCAACTGGACACTGCTGCATTGCCGGGCGCATGGCGCGTTCGACTGGCAGGCGGCCGACGCGAGCGACTGGCACACGCCCTACGAAGGCTGGACCCGCACGCGCTACGAGGCCAAGGCCATCCGTGAGAACCGCACGCCGGCCTATCTGACATTCGTCAAGGCTTAGGGTAGGCGCGATCCCATCTCCCCTTGAGGGAGAAGGGGCTGTGCGCATCCTCAGCCCTCGACCCCTGTAAACACCACCCGCACCCTCAGTCCGCGTCCCTCGGTGCGGGCGGCGAGTTCCAGCCGGCCGCCGAATAGCGAGGCGATTTCCTCGACGATGGGAAGGCCGAGGCCAGCTCCCGGCTGGTCTCCCAGACGGCCGCGGACGAAACGCTGACGCACGGTCTCGAGCTCGGCCGCGGGGATGCCGGGGCCGGTGTCCTCGACCTCGAGCACCACGTCGTCGCCGTCGCGCAATACCTTGACCGTAGCCTCGGCGCCCGAGCCGGCATAAGCGAGCGCGTTCTCGATCAGGTTGCGGATCATCTCACTGAGCAGCATGGGCTCGCCGCGCACATAGAGCGCCTCTTCGCCCTCGAAACCGAGGTCGATGCCGGCGGCATGCGCGTGGGTGACGCGATCGGCGGTGAGCGTCTGGGCAAGGTCGGTGAGGTCGACCGCACCGAGGCTTTTAAGACGTTCGGAGGCTGCCTGGTCGACCTTGGCGAGCAGCAAAAGCTGGGCGATGACGCGCTCGGCATGGGCCACTGCCTCGTCGCCGATGCGGGCGGCGCGGCGGGCCTCCTCCAGCGAATGCGCGCGCGAGGCAAGTGCGAGCTGGGTGCGCATGATGGTAAGCGGCGTGCGCAGCTGGTGGCTGGCATTGCCGGTGAAATGGCGCATGGCGCCGAGCGCGGAGCCAAGCCGGCCCATGAAGGAATTGACGGTGTCGACCAGCCCCCGCACTTCCTTGGGCACCGACTGCTCGATCGGGTGAAGGTCGTCTGGGTTGCGCTCGGCGATGGCATCGCGCAGCCGATAGAGCGGACGCAGCGAAAAGGTGACGGCGAACCAGACGATGGCCGCGGCACTGCCGATCAGGATCGCGAGCCTCAGCGCCGAGCGCAGCAGGATGGTTTGCGCCAGTTGGGTGCGCGCTATGGTCGTCTCAGCCACGGTGACGACGAAGGGAATCGAGGTCGCGCCTGTCGAGGCGGCGCGGGAGAGCGAGGTAAGCCGGATCGGTTCGCCGCGGAAGCTCGAATCCGAATAGCCGCTTTCTTCCGGATGCAGGCCGTCGATGACCGGCAGGGCCTGGTAGCCAGTGATGAAGCCTTCGGGTCCGTCGACGCGGTAGAACACGCGATCCTGGGCCGCCGACGTCAGCATCTCCAGCGCGACATAGGGGATGTCGACTTCGAGCGAACCGTTCTCGGCCACCACGACGCGTTCGGCGATCGCAAGCGCGGAACCGGCCAGCACGCGGTCGGAGACGGCATTCGCAGTGTCGACCGCCTCGTTATAGGTGTCGGCCAGCGCGATCAGGCCGAGCGCTACCAACGGCACCAGGAGCCAGAGCAGCAGCCGGCGGCGCAGCGAATAGGTCTTGGTCCTGATCATCAGGGGCTGGGCAGCTTTTCGAGATAGTAGCCGATGCCGCGCGCCGTGCGCACCGTGAGCCCATAGGGCGCGAGCCGTTTGCGCAGGCGGCTGACATATTGCTCGATGGCGTTGGCGCTCAAATCCTCGTCGAAGCCGGCGAGCGATTCGATGATCGCCTGCTTGGCGACGACCTTGCCGGCGCGCATGAACAGCGTTTCGAGCAGCGCCAGTTCGCGCGCCGGGATGTCGATTGCCGCCCCACGTGACGAGAAGCTGCGCGTGTTGAGGTCGAGCTGGACCTCGCCAAAGCTGACCGTGGCGGCCTTGAGGCCGGCGCGGCGGCGCAACAGAGTGCGCACCCGCGCTTCCAGTTCGCCGACGTCGAACGGCTTTACCATGTAGTCGTCGGCACCGAGGTCGAGGCCCTTGACCCGTTCGTCGAGCGAGTGGCGCGCCGACAGGATCAGCACGGCGGCGTCATGCTGGCGGCCGCGCATGGTGCGCAAGACGTCGAGGCCGTCCATCTCCGGCAGGTTGAGGTCAAGTATGACGAGGTCGAAACGCTCGGTGGCGAGAACGGCGACCGCCGAGGCGCCGTCGCCGACCACGTCGACGGCGTAGCCGCTGCCCTTGAGCACCGCCGCCAGCCCGCCGGCCAGCGTGGCATTGTCCTCGACCACCAGAATGCGCACCGAATTCTCCCTGCCGCTCCTTTACCGACGATGCCCACTTGATGGGCAAAGGTCCAGCCTGCTGATGACGCTTCGCCGTTGTGCCCAGCGCGCTACTGTTGCATGGTCGCGCCATCATGCGCCTTGCCGTCCTCATCGCCTTCATTTGTCTCGCATCGCCCGCACTTGCCGAGGTGACCGTCTTTCCGGCGCTCAACGGCGACACGCAGGCGCGTACGCTGATTGTCTATTCGTCGCTCGACGCACCGTTGGCGAAGCCGATGATCGACGGCTTCCAGAAGGCCAACCCAGATGTCGCCGTGCGCTACGAGGATCTTCTGACGACCGAGATTTACGACCGCGTCGTTGCCGAGACCGACGAGGGCAGGGGCACCGCCGACATCGCCTTTTCGTCGGCGATGGACCTGCAGGTCAAGCTTGCCAATGATGGCTATGCCCAGGAAAGCCGCCTGCCGCTGTCGGATCTGTGGCCGCGCTGGGCCAACTGGCGCGACACCGCTTATGCGCTGACCTTCGAGCCGGCGGTCTTCGTCTACCACAAGCCGAGCTTCAGGGATTCGCCGCCACCGGCGACGCGTGGCCAGCTGGTCGATTTCCTCAGGGCGCAGGGCGACAGGGTCTATGGCCGCATCGCCACCTACGATATCGAGCGCTCGGGCGTCGGCTTCATGTTCATGGCGCGCGACCAGGAGCAATATCCCGACATCTGGTCGGTCATCCGTACCATGGGTGCAGCCGGCGTGAAGCTTTATTCGACCAGCGGCGCGATCCTCGAGCGCATCGCCGATGGCCGCTTCGTGCTCGGCTACAACATCCTGGGCTCCTACGCCGCCGACTGGGCGGCGCGCGATCCCAATGTCGGCATCGTATTGCCCAAGGACTATACGGTGGTGATGTCGCGCATCGGGCTTGTACCCGCCGCCGCGCGCTCACCCGACCTCGGCCGCCGCTATCTCGAATATTTCATGTCGGCCGAGGGCCAGACGGTTCTGGCACGACAGCTGCATATCGCTGCAGTCAACCCGGAGGTGTCGGGGGAGAACACCGCCAACCGCATGCAGGAGGTGCTGGGCGGGCAATTGCGGCCGGTGCCTGTCAGTCCGGGTCTGATGGTCTATCTCGACCAGGTCAAGCGCTCGCGCGTCATCGAGCGCTGGAACGAGGCGCTGCGCAGCCCCTGATATCGGTTTGTTCCCAACCAGTTGCTTCGCTGTCAGTCTGATGTCAGGTTGCTGCGATAGGGAAGTTCTGGCCTGTCCGTGGAGGCGGTGAGGCTCGGAAAGTTCGGGAGGACTTCAAACACGTTCCCCAAAGGCTGCCCGGCGGCGCGATCAGCGCCGAAGAGAGGGGCTGGAACGTTGCGCATGATCGGCCATTGCTGCCGGTCTCCTTCCCATCTGCTTCCGGGTTTCCGCCTGACGTGCCGGCTGAGAAACTGACAAGCATTTTGCACCGCGCATGCGGGCAAGGGAGGAACAGCAATGAAGCAGTTCGTATTGGCATCCATCATCGCAGGCGCGCTCGCCCTGCCGGCATTTGCAGCCGACTACAAGATCATGGCTCCGGCAGCGCCTGGCGGCGGCTGGGACCAGACCGCCCGTTCGATGCAGACCGCACTCCAGGACGAGAAGATCTCCAGCTCGGTTCAGGTCAACAACGTCCCGGGCGCCGGCGGCACCATCGGCCTCGCGCAGTTCGTCAACCAGGCCAATGGCGACGCAGCCCAGCTGATCGTCGGCGGCTACGTCATGGTCGGAGCGATCCTGACCAACGCCTCGCCTGTCACGCTCGAGCAGGTCACCCCGATTGCCCGTCTGACCGGCGAGTATGAAGCCCTGGTCGTTCCGGCCGCTTCCGACATCAAGGACATGGCTGGCCTCGTCGCCAAGCTGAAGGCTGATCCGGGTTCGGTCTCCTGGGGCGGCGGCTCGGCCGGCGGTACCGACCACATCACCGCTGGCCTGATCGCCAAGGCTGCCGGCGTCGACCCGACCAAGGTCAACTACATCGCCTATTCCGGCGGCGGTGAAGCGCTTGCTGCTATCCTCGGTGGCCAGGTGACTGTCGGCATTTCCGGCTACGGCGAGTTCGCCGAGCAGATCAAGGCTGGCCAGTTGCGCATCCTCGGCATCTCGTCCGACGCAAAGGTCGAAGGCGTCGACGCCCCGACCTTCAAGGATGCCGGCATCGACGTCGCCATCCAGAACTGGCGCATGGTCGCCGCTGCCCCCGGCATCTCGGCCGAGCAGAAGGCAGCCGTGCTCGCCGACGTCGAGAAGATGGTCAAGTCGGCTTCGTGGGAAAAGATCCTCGCCGACAAGGGTTGGGCCAACACCTACCTCGCCGGCGACGACTTCGCAGCCCAGCTCAAGAAGGATACCGACGCTACCGCCGCTATCCTGAAAGACATCGGCCTGGTGAAATGAGCCGGGATACCCAGCAAAACGAGAAGCGCCGCCCGGATCGGGCGGCGCTTGTCATCGCCGCCCTGCTGATGGTGGTCGCTGTCGTGATCGCCTGGAGCACGGCAAGCCACGCCCCCGGCGGAAGCTACGCCCGCGTCGGGCCGACGACCTTCCCCTATGTGATCGCAGTCGCCTTCTTCGGCCTGTCGATCTGGACCGCGTTCGAAGCGATGCGCGGTGACTTCCCCGAGCGCGAGCACCAGGAACTCAGCCCGATCCTCTGGATCGTCGGCGGCCTCGCTGCCCAGATGCTGCTCCTGAAGTACGCCGGGTTCTCGTTTGCCACCGGGCTGCTCTTCGCTTGCACCGCGCGCGCATTCGGCCGCGGCCCGCTGTGGAAGACGATCCCGATCGGCATCGCGCTGTCCTTCGTCATCTACATCATCTTCGCCAAGGGTCTGCAGCTCTCGCTGCCCGCCGGCCCGCTCGAACACCTGCTGTTCTGAGCGATTATCAAGGGAGCTTGGCATCTCAATGGATACGTTCGGTCTGCTGGCGCAGGGATTGCTCATCGCTCTTGAGCCGATGAACTTGCTCTATGCGCTTATCGGCGTCACGCTCGGCACTGCCGTCGGCGTTCTTCCCGGCATCGGCCCGGCGCTCACTGTGGCGCTGCTCCTGCCGGTCACCTACAAGCTCGACCCTGCCGGATCGCTGATCATGTTCGCCGGCATCTATTATGGCGGTATGTATGGCGGTTCGACCACGTCGATCCTGCTCAATACACCAGGCGAAAGCGCGTCGATCGTCACGGCCCTCGAGGGCAACAAGATGGCCCGCGCCGGACGCGGCGGCCCGGCACTTGCGACCGCTGCCATCGGCTCCTTCGTTGCCGGCCTGATTGCCACCATCGGCCTTGCCTTCATTGCTCCGACTGTCGTCAAGATGGCGCTGTCTTTCGGCCCGGCCGAATATTTCGCGCTGATGATCCTGGCCTTCATGACCGTGTCGGCAGCCTTCGGCGACTCGACGCTGCGTGGCCTCACCGCACTGTTCATCGGCCTGGCGCTCGGCCTCATCGGCATCGATCTGCAGACCGGCCAGGCGCGCCTTGCCTTCGGCATCCCCGACCTGCTCGACGGCGTCGAGGTGACGACGCTGGCGGTTGCACTCTTTGCCGTCGGCGAAGCACTCACAGTCGCGGCAAGCAAAGGTGGCGAGTCGACCATTCAGGCGATCAAGGGGTCCGTGTGGATGACCCGCGAGGACTGGCGGCGGTCGTGGAAGCCGTGGCTGCGCGGAACCGCCGTGGGCTTCCCCATCGGCGCGATGCCGGCTGGTGGCGCCGAGATCGGCACCTTCTTGTCCTATTCGATGGAAAAGCAGCTTGCCGAGAAGCCGGAAGAGTTTGGCAATGGTGCGATCGAGGGGGTTGCCGGTCCGGAGGCTGCCAACAATGCATCGGCTGCCGGCACGCTGGTGCCGCTCCTGACGCTCGGCCTGCCGACCACGGCCACGGCCGCGATCATGCTGGCCGGCTTCCAGCAGTTCGGCTTGCAGCCCGGTCCGCTTCTATTTGCCACCAACCCACAGTTGGTCTGGGGCCTGATTGCCTCGCTGTTGGTCGCCAACCTGATGCTTCTGGTGCTCAACCTGCCGCTGATCGGTGTGTGGGTGCGACTGCTGACCATTCCGACGCCGTGGCTTTATGCCGGCATCCTGCTGTTTGCGACGCTTGGTACCATTGGCGCCAATTCGGCCGTCTTTCAGCTCAACGTTGGAGGCCTGTTCACCTGGCCGATGTCGTTCGAACTCGGCATGCTGCTGGCATTCGGCTTGCTCGGTTATGGCCTGCGCCGCTTCGGCTATCCGATTGCGCCCGTGGTCGTTGGTCTCATCCTTGGGCCGATGGCCGAGCAGCAGCTTCGCCGCGCGCTCGCCATCAGCCAGGGCGACCCGTCGATTCTGGTGCATTCGCCGATCGCGATCGTGCTGCTGCTGCTGGCCGCAACTGCTGTGCTGCTGCCGCTCTATCTCAGGGCGCGCGGCCGCGGAAAGGTGCTGGCCCAACTCGGCGCCAACGAAGACTGAGACTTTCAGTCCTTGAGACAAAAAGCCGAAGCACGGGAGATCGCGCTTCGGCTTTTCTTTGCCCCGCCTGTGGGGGGATCCAGGGCGACAGAGCGGTGAATCCGCCAGGACCACCGCTCCGGAGCGCTGCTGCAACGCCGCATCTCAAAGGTGCAAAAGACGTTGCATCACGTCGGATCTGCGGCTGTCCGTGAGGACGAGCCCGATCCCGTGGGCGCTCTCTACCCTGAAGTCGTGAAATCAGTAGCGGCGGATGCGGTCGAAGTGCCGGGGATCGATACCCAGCATGACCAGATCCTTGTTGTCAGGACGGTAACCGCGCTCGACCGCGGCAGCCGCGGCGACGGCGCTGCCGAGCGTGCGAACCAGGTTGCCAATGCGTCCAAGGGGCTTGCGGGCGTTCATCTTCATCATCCTTTCGCGCTGCATCATTTTTTGTGCAACGCAGCAAATATAGGTGACGCAAAGGGAACTACCAGTGGCGGCTGCGCATGTTTGCCATGCGTTTGCTGCATTGGTCGGTTAATGATCGCCTGTGGACGCCGGCCGACGCCGGGGGCGCCATCGTCCTCGGGACTTGAAAGGGGCGGCGCCTTCGGTTATATCAGCGACAAATTCTTGGTCGGTATGACGAAGAGTGGGTCCACCCGGTCCCGCTCTTTTTTGTTACCTGCCGACCGTCTGGAGATTCTATGACCGAAAACGCAGTCGAACAGGCAGGCGACGATCGCATCGTCCGCGAGACTGGCATCGACGCCCGCATTGCCCTGATCGTCCAGCCCGTGCTTCGCGGCATTGGCTTCCGTCTCGTGCGTGTCCGCCTGTCCGGGCAGAACGGCCTGACGCTGCAGATCATGGCCGAGCGCGAAGACGGCACCATGACCGTCGAGGATTGTGAAGAGGTGAGCCGTGCGGTTTCGCCGGCCCTCGATGTCGATGATCCGATCGAAAAGGCGTATCATCTCGAAGTGTCGTCGCCGGGCATCGACCGGCCGCTGGTGCGCAAGTCGGACTTCATTGCCTGGGTTGGTCATCTCGTGAAGATGGAGACCTCGGTGATGGTCGCCGACCGCAAGCGCTTCCGCGGCAAGATCGCCGAGGCCGACGACGAAGGCATCCTGATCCAGCGCGACCAGGCCGCTTACGGCGAGGAGCCGACGGTGCGCGTGCCCTTCGACACGATTGCCGATGCCCGGCTGATCCTGACCGACGACCTGATCCGCGATGCCTTGAGCAAGGACAACAGGGCTCGCAAGGAAGCCAAGAAGCATCGTGGCGATGACGCCGACGATGCGGACGAAAACGAAGAAACCGAAACGGAAGATTGATAGAGCCGAGTGGCTGGGCATGGTCCGGCCGGAAGCTCCGGGAGAAAGACAATGGTTGTAAGCGCCAACAGGCTCGAACTGCTGCAGATCGCCGATGCGGTCGCCCGCGAGAAGTCGATCGACAAGTCGATCGTCATCGCCGCCATGGCCGATGCGATCCAGAAGGCCGCGCGCTCGCGTTATGGCCAGGAGACCAACATCCGCGCCGACATCAACCCGAACACGGGCGAGATGAAGCTGCAGCGCCTGATGGAAGTCGTCGAGAAGGTCGATGACTACGCCACCCAGATCGCGCTGGCCTCGGCACGCGAGCGCAACCCCGATGCCCAGCTCGGCGACTTCATCGCCGAACAGCTGCCGCCCATGGATTTCGGTCGCATCGCCGCCCAGTCGGCCAAGCAGGTCATCGTCCAGAAGGTGCGTGAAGCAGAGCGTGACCGTCAGTATGACGAATACAAGGACCGCATCGGCGAGATCGTCAACGGCACCGTCAAGCGTGTCGAATACGGCAACGTCATCGTCGACCTCGGCCGTGGCGAGGCCATCATCCGCCGCGACGAGCTGATCCCCCGCGAGAACTACAAGTACGGTGACCGCGTCCGCGCCTATGTCTACGACGTGCGCCGCGAACAACGCGGCCCGCAGATCTTCCTGTCGCGTACCCATCCGCAGTTCATGGCGAAGCTGTTCACCATGGAAGTGCCTGAGATCTACGACGGCATCATCGAGATCAAGTCGGTTGCCCGCGACCCCGGTTCGCGCGCCAAGATCGCCGTCATCTCGCGTGACAGCTCGATCGACCCGGTCGGCGCCTGCGTCGGTATGCGCGGTTCGCGCGTCCAGGCCGTCGTCGGCGAGCTCCAGGGCGAGAAGATCGACATCATTCCGTGGTCGCCTTCCGCAGCCTCGTTCATCGTCAATGCCCTGCAGCCGGCTGAAGTCGCCAAGGTCGTTCTCGACGAGGACGCAGAGCGCATCGAAGTCGTGGTTCCCGACGACCAGTTGTCGCTGGCCATCGGCCGCCGCGGCCAGAACGTGCGCCTGGCTTCGCAGCTGACCGGCTGGGACATCGACATCCTCACCGAGCAGGAAGAGTCGGAACGCCGCCAGAAGGAATTCGTCGAGCGTTCGACCCTGTTCATGGAATCGCTCGACGTCGACGAGATGGTCGGCCAGGTGCTGGCTTCCGAGGGCTTCACCTCGGTTGAGGAAGTGGCCTATGTCGATGCTGACGAGATCGCATCGATCGACGGCTTCGACGAAGACACGGCTTCGGAAATCCAGACCCGCGCCCGCGAATACCTCGAAAAGATCGAGGCCGAGCACGACGACAAGCGCAAGACGCTGGGCGTCCAGGATGAGCTGCGCGAGATCCCCGGTATCACCACCGCGATGCTGGTGGCGCTCGGCGAGGACGGCGTGAAGACGGTCGAGGACTTCGCCGGCTACGCCGCCGACGATCTCGTCGGCTGGAAGGAGCGCAAGGACGGAGAGACCAAGTTCTATCCGGGCGTTCTGGCCGATTACGGCGTGTCGCGCGCTGATGCAGAGCAGATGGTCGTTGCCGCCCGCCGCAAGGCAGGCTGGATCACCGAAGACGAAGCGGCTGAAGAAGCCGCCGACGTCGCCGGTGAGTGACGTGGGCGGGGCCGGAGATAGCTTTGGACGACATGAACGATCGCACCTGCATCGTCACGCGCCAGGCCGGCGAAACGGATGATCTGATCCGTTTCGTCGTCGGCCCCGATTCGACTGTTTTTCCCGACATCAAGAGAAAGTTGCCCGGCCGCGGTTGCTGGGTGACGGCCGACCGCCTACATGTCGACAAGGCTGCGGCCAAGGGCATGTTTGCCCGCGCCTTCAAGATGCCTGTCATCGTGCCGCCCGATATGGGCGCCATGGTGGATGCGCTGCTTGCAAAATCGGCGCTCGGCTCCCTCGGGCTTGCCCGCAAGGCCGGTTTGGTGGTGCTCGGCGCCGCCAAGGTCGATGCAAACGTACGTGACGGAAAAGCACTTCTGGTGCTTCACGCTTATGAGGGCGCCGAAGATGGCGTCCGCAAGATCACCCAGGCCCGTAGGGCGACAGTCTATCTGGGCGGGCCTGCCACGCCCGCCTACAAACTTTTTTCCGAAGCGGAATTGGGTTTGGCATTGGGGGCAACAAATGTGATACATGCTGCCGTTCTCGCGGGAGACGCGGGCAAGGCGGTCGTAAAGCGCATGGTTGCGCTTGACCGATATCGGGGCGGATCCCCGGATGATCTGGCAATGATTGCGGCGATTGCCGACGACGATGATGCCGCAGAGGATATGGAATGAGCGATAGCAAATCGGGCGATGACAACACGTTGAGCGTCACTCCGAAGAAGACCTTGACGCTGAAGCGCCCGGGCGCGGAGCAGGGAACGGTGCGCCAGAACTTCTCGCACGGCCGCACGAAGCAGGTCGTCGTCGAGACGAAGAAGCGCAAGTTCTCCATGCCTGGCGAAAAGCACGAGCCTGCGCCGGTCCAGGTGCAGGCCCCGGCTCCCGCGCCGGCGCCTGTCGCGCCGCGGCCGCAGCCTGTTGCGCCCGTGACCGTGGCGCCCGTGGTGCGCGAGACCCCGCGTCCGCAGCCTGAGCGCTCCGGCATGGTGCTGAACGAGTTGTCGCGCGGCGAGATGGAAGCGCGCCGCCGCGCGCTTGAAGGTTCGGTTGTCCGCGAGCAGGAAGAGCGCGCCCGCGCCGCAGAAGATGCGCGCCGCCGCGCCGAGGAAGATGAGCGTCGCCGCAAGGAGCGCGAAGAGTCCGCCCGTCGCCAGGCCGAGGAAGAAGCCCGTCTCAAGACCGAGGCCGAATCCCGCCGTCGCGCCGAGGAAGAGGCTCGCCGTCGCGCGCCCAGCGCCGTGCAGGCCAATGCCGCAGACGAGGAAGAAGACGCCCGTCCGCGCGGCCGTACCGGCGGCACCGCTGGTGCCGGCCGCACTGGCGTCGGCAATGGCGGTGGAGCAGGGATCGGAGCAGGTGCTGGTCCGAGCGCTGCAACGCCGGTGCGTCGCATCGCGACGCCTGAGATTGCACGCCCGGCCAAGACCAAGACCGAAGACGACCGCCGTCGTGGCAAGCTGACGCTCAACACGGCGCTGTCGTCTGTGGATGGCGATGCGCGCTCGCGGTCGTTGTCGGCGATGCGTCGCCGTCAGGAGAAGTTCAAGCGTGCGATGCATCAGGAAACGCGCGAGAAGATCGTGCGTGAGGTTGTTCTCCCTGAGACCATTACCATCCAGGAACTGGCGCAGCGCATGTCCGAGCGCGCTGTCGAGGTCGTCAAGTTCTTCATGAAGCAGGGCCAGATGCTGAAGCCGGGCGACGTCATCGACGCCGATACGGCCGAGCTGGTGGCTGGCGAGTTTGGTCACACGGTCCGCCGCGTTGCCGAGTCCGACATTGAAGAAGGCCTGTTCGACATTGCCGACCGCACCGAGGATCTGGTGTCGCGTCCGCCTGTCGTCACCATCATGGGTCACGTCGATCACGGCAAGACCTCGCTGCTCGACGCCATCCGCAACGCCAATGTCGTGTCGGGCGAAGCCGGTGGCATCACCCAGCACATCGGCGCCTACCAGGTCGAGAAGAATGGTCAGAAGATCACCTTCATCGACACCCCCGGCCACGCCGCCTTCACGGCGATGCGTGCCCGCGGCGCCCAGGCGACCGATATCGCCATCCTGGTGGTTGCGGCTGACGACAGTGTGATGCCGCAGACGATCGAGTCCATCAACCACGCCAAGGCGGCTGGTGTTCCGATCATTGTGGCGATCAACAAGATCGACAAGCCGTCGGCTGACGCCCAGAAGGTGCGCACCGAGCTGCTGCGCCACGAGGTCTTCGTGGAATCGATGGGCGGTGAAGTGCTCGACGTCGAGGTTTCGGCCAAGAACGGCACCAATCTCGACAAGCTGCTCGAGGCCATCCTGCTTCAGGCCGAAGTGCTCGACCTGAAGTCCAACCCCGACCGTACGGCCGAGGGCGTGGTCATCGAGGCCAAGCTCGACAAGGGTCGCGGTCCGGTTGCGACCGTCCTCGTCCAGACCGGTACCCTGATGCCGGGCGACATCCTCGTCGCTGGCAACCAATGGGGCCGTGTCCGCGCGCTGGTCGACGACCGCGGTACACATGTCGAGGAGGCTCCGCCTTCCATGCCCGTCGAGATTCTCGGCCTTCAGGGCACGCCTCAGGCTGGTGACCGCTTTGCCGTGGTCAACAACGAAGCCCGTGCCCGCGAGATCACCGAGTACCGTCAGCGTCTGGCGCGTGACAAGGCTGTGGCCAAGCACGCAACCCAGCGCGGCTCGCTCGAGCAGATGATGTCGCAGCTGCAGTCGTCCGGTCTCAAGGAGTTCCCGCTGATCATCAAGGGCGACGTGCAGGGTTCGGTCGAAGCGATCGTTACCGCGCTCGACAAGCTCGGCACCGACGAGGTGCGTGCGCGTATCGTTCATGCTGGCGCAGGCGCCATCACCGAAAGCGACGTCACGCTCGCCGAAACGTCGGGTGCGGCGATCATCGGCTTCAACGTCCGCGCCAATGCACAGGCGCGTCACGCCGCTGAGCAACAGGGTATCGAGATCCGCTACTACAATATCATCTACAGCCTTGTGGATGACGTTAAGGATGCGATGTCGGGCCTGCTGTCGCCGGAACGCCGCGAGACCTTCATCGGCAATGCCGAGATCCTCGAAGTGTTCCACATCACCAAGGTCGGCAAGGTTGCGGGCTGCCGCATCACCGAAGGCAAGGTCGAACGCGGTGCGGGCGTCCGCCTCATCCGCGACAACGTGGTCATCCACGAAGGCACGCTCAAGACGCTCAAGCGCTTCAAGGACGAAGTCTCCGAAGTGCCGGTCGGCCAGGAATGCGGTATGGCCTTCCAGAACTACGAAGACATGCGCCAGGGCGATGTCATCGAGTGCTTCCGCGTCGAGATGGTGACCAGAAGGCTGTAAGGAATCGCGATGATCGAAACTCCAGCATTGGATAAACTGGAGTTTCGATACGTCTTCTCGGTGCGGGACGACGAGTTCGCCTACAAACTGTTCGATAGAAAGAAGCGTCGGCGAACACTTATGAGCGCCGTGCGTTTCCTTGGGGTGGCGGTTTTAGGGGCTTTCGTTGCCGCGGTTGCCGCCGTAAGTGCTTTGAATCTGGTGCTTCCGTTCGCGCTTGCGGTTTCGCTAGGTGCACTATTTTGCAGCCTGTATCTGCTTCTCCAGGCTATTGGACGGCGGACGAAAGTTGAGCCATTCGAGCCCATCGAGATTGTTACATCTATCTCGGAGCAGGGTGTCTCTAACAGGACGCCTTACGTGTCAGAGGAAGTGGCCTGGATCGCTGTGCGTCGAATATACTGTCTCAAGTATGGGATAGTGTTTGAGGCGATCAACACACGCTGGTATGTGCCGCAAAGCGCCTTCGGATCCTTGGGTGAAATGCACGCAGCATATCACAAGGTTCGAGCATACAAAGATCTATACATGCGGCCTGTCGCCTGAAGATGGGGCAGACGGGAGGTTCGATACCTCCAAAGTAAGCGAAGAAGTTACAATGAATAAAAAAGTTACTACAGGCCCGTCACAGCGCCAGCTTCGCGTCGGCGAGCAGGTGCGTCATGCGCTGTCCGAAATGCTGCCGCGCGGCGAGATCATCGATCCGGTGATCGAGACCACTGTCATTTCGATCACCGAGGTGCGCATGTCGCCCGACCTCAAGATCGCCACAGCCTTCGTGTCGCCGCTCGGCGCCAAGGACCCCAATGCGGTCATCGAGGCCCTCAACAAATACGCCAAGTTCATCCGTGGCCGTGTTTCATTCGCTCTCAGGCAGATGAAATACATGCCGGAATTCCGTTTCCGGCTGGACACCAGTTACGACAATTTCGCCAAGATCAACGATCTGCTGCGCTCGCCCGAAGTGGCGCGCGACCTCGACGGCGAAGAAGACAAGGAAGACTGACATGTCGCGTCGCGGCAAGAAGAAAGGCCGGCCCGTCTCCGGCTGGTTGGTGCTGGACAAACCTGTGGGCATGGGCTCCACCGAGGCGGTGTCCAAGGTGAAGTGGCTGTTTAATGCCGAGAAGGCCGGCCATGCCGGCACACTTGACCCGCTCGCTTCCGGCATGTTGCCGATCGCGCTCGGCGAAGCCACCAAGACCGTGCCTTATGTCATGGACGGCGCCAAGGTCTATCGTTTCACCGTCGCCTGGGGCGAAGAGCGATCGACCGACGACCTCGAGGGGCCAGTGACAAAGACCTCGGACAACCGTCCTGATGAAGCCGACATCCGCGCCATCATGCCGAACTACACCGGCGTCATCATGCAGACGCCGCCGCAATTCTCGGCGATCAAGATCGCCGGCGAACGCGCCTACGATCTTGCCCGCGAAGGCGCGACCGTCGACATTCCGGCACGCGAGATCGAGATCGGCCGACTCGACATCGTCGAGAACAGCGCCGACAGCACCGTTTTCGAGATCGAATGCGGCAAGGGCACCTATGTGCGCTCGCTGGCCCGTGACATGGGGCGCGACCTCGGCTGCTACGGCCACATCTCTGAGTTGCGCCGCATCGAGGTCGAGCCGTTCACCGCGGACGATTTCGTCACCATAGCCGAACTGGAAGCCGCGCGTGCTGCCGGCCAGCCGGAGGGCGAAGAGGGCCGCTGGGATTTCCAGGCGATCGACGAATTCGTGGTCGATACCTCGGCCGCGCTCGACTGCCTGCCGCAGGTCAACGTCACCGACGAGGCCGCGACCAAGATAAGGCTCGGCAATCCCGTCATCGTGCGTGGCCGCGATGCGCCGCTGGAAGCCGAGGAAGCCTGCGCCCTGTCCCGCGGCCGCCTGGTCGCCATCGGCGCCATCGAGCAGGGCATGTTCAAGCCCAAGCGTGTCTTCACGGCATAGGTCGAGCTTGTCGGTCGCATCCATTTCCGAAAGGATCGCTCGTGGTGATTCCGCGAGCGAGATGCGATGGCAGAGGCTGAAACTGTCGTGAAACGTGGGCATAGGCATATCAGACGGGCGCCAGTGGGCGCTTCGCCCGGCACGCTTATCGCCGACCCCGCGGCGCGCCAGTCGGCGCTCAACCTGACGCTGATCTCCCCGGAAGCCTGCGAGTTTGTCGACAATGCCAGCCTCGACGATGTCGCTGCTGCCTGCGAGCAGTGGCCGCTGATCTGGCTCGACTGCGTCGGCCTCGCCAATGTCGGCCTGATCGAGGATATCGGCCGGATATTTGGGTTGCACACGCTGGCGCTGGAGGACGTGGTCAACACCGGCCAGCGGCCCAAGGCCGAGTTTTTCGACGAGCATGCCTTCTTCGTGCTGTCGATGATCGACGACGCCAAGACTGGCCGCTACGAGCAGATCTCGTTCTTCTTCGGCGACAAATTCGTGGTCACATTCCAGGAGCGCCAGGGCGACCCGTTCGAGCCGGTGCGCCGGCGCATCCGTACGTCGAACCCGAGCCGCCTGCGTCACCGCAAGGCTGACTACCTCGCTTATGCGCTGATCGATGCCGTGGTCGACAGCTACTTTCCGATCGTCGATGCCACCGGCGACAAGGTTGACGCCATCGAAGACGAATTGCTGGCCGCCCCCAGGAAGCACCACATCAGCCAACTGCACGGGCTGCGCCGGGCGACAAATCTGCTCAAGCGCACGATCTGGCCGCTGCGCGACGCGCTGACGACGCTGGTACGCGCGGATGCCTCCTTCATCTCGGCCGAGACCAAGGTCTATTTCAACGACACGCTCGATCATTCGATCAGGCTTTCAGAAACGGTTGAATCTCAGCGCGAGACGATGATCGGCCTGATCGAGATGCATCTGTCGCTGTCGCAGGCCCGTACCAACGAGATCATCGGTGTCCTGACCATCGTTTCGGCGATCTTCATCCCGCTCACCTTCCTTGCCGGCATCTGGGGGATGAACTTCGAGAACATGCCGGAACTGAAGTCGGTCTACGGCTATCCGGCGGCACTCAGCTTCATGGCGTTCGTCGCGATTACGCTGGTGGTCATTTTCAAGCGGCGCGGGTGGCTTTGAAGGACGCCCCGGAGCCGGCTTGCGAAATAGCTGGCTTTTGCTGCCAAATTCCACTATATGCGCCGCAACATTGCGCCTTTTGACGCTTTGTTCATCGGCCCCAGCTGGACGACATCCCGGCCGTGGGCGTCCCGTTTCCTCAAGATCGAAAGGAAAAACACGATGTCGATCACTGCCGAGCGCAAGTCGGAACTCATGAGCGAATTCGCAACCGTCAAGGGCGATACCGGTTCTCCGGAAGTCCAGGTTGCCATCCTCTCCGAGCGCATCAAGAACCTGACCGAGCACTTCAAGGACCACAAGAAGGACAACCACTCCCGTCGTGGTCTTCTGGCGCTCGTCTCCCAGCGTCGTTCGCTGCTTGACTACCTCAAGCGCAAGGACGACGCACGTTATCAGACGCTGATCGAAAAGCTCGGTCTCCGCCGCTGATGAATTGACCGGCGGGTTCCTGTTCAGGGAGCCCGCCGGTCGTGCATTCGGGCTGCCGATCCGGCGGTCCATCGGTCCGGCCAGGCCACAGGGCATGGTCGCACCGAAAACGGTTCCGGAGCGCCATGATGACGCGCCCGAACCACCCGTGGACGGTCATGGGGCAGGATTGCAGGACGTTCGGCCAGCCGCTTATCAGCGGCAAGCATGGGTGCCGAGCTTCTTGTTGTCTTGCCCGTGGCTGGCCAAACCGAAGCAGGCGCGCAACCCCAGGGAAGGCCACATGGCTTTCCGGGACCTCGCGTCAAACAGCCAGGGAAAGGGGCGCCGCAAGCGGTGTCTGGCCTTTCCCGCTACGAAGGACAGAACATGTTCAATCACCACAAAGTTGAAATCGAATGGGGCGGCCGTCCGCTCATCCTCGAGACCGGCAAGATCGCCCGCCAGGCTGACGCTGCCGTTCTCGCCACCTACGGCGAAACCGTTGTTCTCGCCACCGTCGTCTCGGCCAAGGAGCCGAAGCCGGGCTTCGATTTCTTCCCGCTGACCGTCAATTACCAGGAAAAGACCTACGCCGCTGGCAAGATCCCGGGTGGCTACTTCAAGCGTGAAGGACGTCCGAGCGAGAAGGAGACCCTGGTCTCCCGCCTGATCGACCGCCCGATCCGTCCGCTGTTCGCCGACGGCTACAAGAACGACACCCAGATCGTCGTCACCGTCGTCCAGCACGACCTCGAGAACGATCCCGACATCCTGTCGATCGTTGCCACCTCGGCAGCGCTGACGCTCTCGGGCGTGCCCTTCATGGGCCCGATCGGCGGCGCCCGCGTCGGCTACATCAACGGCGAATACGTGCTCAACCCGCACATCGACGAGATGCAGGAATCCAAGCTCGACCTCGTTGTCGCCGGCACCGACGCTGCCGTGCTGATGGTCGAGTCGGAAGCCCAGGAGCTGGCTGAAGACGTCATGCTCGGCGCCGTCATGTTTGGCCACAAGGGCTTCCAGCCGGTCATCGATGCCATCATCAAGCTGGCCGAAGTGGCTGCCAAGGACCCGCGCGATTTCACCGCGCCCGACTATTCCGATCTCGAAGCCGAGATGCTGAAGATCGTCGAGGGCGAGCTGCGCGACGCCTACAAGATCACCGACAAGCAGGCCCGCTACGCCGCGGTCGACGCGGTCAAGGCCAAGGTCAAGGCTGCTTTCGCCGCTGAAGGCGAAGAAGCTCCGAAGTGGTCGGCCGACAAGGTCGCCACCGTGTTCAAGGAACTCCAGGCCAAGATCGTGCGCTGGAACATCCTCGACACCGGTTCGCGCATCGACGGCCGTGACCTGTCGACGGTCCGCGCGATCGTCTCCGAAGTCGGCGTCCTGCCGCGCACCCACGGTTCGTCGCTGTTCACCCGCGGCGAGACCCAGGCGCTGGTCGTTGCCACGCTCGGCACCGGCGAAGACGAGCAGTATGTCGACTCGCTGACCGGCATGTACAAGGAGAAGTTCCTCCTCCACTACAACTTCCCGCCCTACTCGGTCGGTGAGACCGGCCGCATGGGTTCGCCCGGCCGTCGCGAAATCGGCCACGGCAAGCTCGCTTGGCGCGCTGTCCGCCCGATGCTGCCGGCCGCCGAGCAGTTCCCCTACACGCTGCGCGTCGTCTCCGAGATCACCGAGTCGAACGGCTCGTCGTCGATGGCCACCGTCTGCGGCACCTCGCTGGCGCTGATGGATGCCGGCGTTCCGCTGCAGAAGCCGGTTGCCGGCATCGCCATGGGCCTGATCAAGGAAGGTGAGCGTTTCGCTGTCCTGTCCGACATCCTGGGCGACGAGGATCACCTCGGCGACATGGACTTCAAGGTGGCCGGCACGACCAACGGCATCACCGCGCTGCAGATGGACATCAAGATCGACGGTATCACCGAAGAGATCATGAACATCGCGCTCGGCCAGGCCAAGGACGGCCGCCTGCACATCCTCGGCGAAATGTCGAAGGCTCTGTCGGAAGGCCGCAAGGAACTGGGCGAGTTCGCTCCGCGCATCGAGGTCATGCACATCCCGACCGACAAGATCCGTGAAGTCATCGGCTCGGGCGGCAAGGTCATCCGCGAGATCGTCGAGAAGACCGGCGCCAAGATCAACATCGAGGACGACGGCACGGTCAAGATCGCTTCATCGAACGCCAAGGAGATCGAGGCGGCCAAGAAGTGGATCCACACCATCGTGGCTGAGCCGGAAGTCGGCGAAATCTACGAAGGCACGGTCGTCAAGACCGCTGACTTCGGCGCCTTCGTGAACTTCTTCGGCCCGCGCGACGGCCTCGTCCACATCTCGCAGCTTGCCAACGACCGCGTTGCCAAGACCTCTGACGTGGTCAAGGAAGGCGACAAGGTCTGGGTCAAGCTGATGGGCTTCGATGAGCGCGGCAAGGTCCGCCTGTCGATGAAGGTCGTCGACCAGGAGACCGGCAAGGAAATTGCCAAGGAAAAGAAGGCCGAAGGCGAAGAAACCGCCGCCTGATAGGCTGAACTGCTGATATGAAGCGGGCGTGACCGGAAGGTCGCGCCCGTTTTCGTTTTGAGGCGGCCGGACGGAGTGCGGTTTGCGGGCTAGGCGTTTCTTCGCGCCCGCCTCTGGCTTGCCGGCCATCTCCCTCGCAAGGGAAGATCAGGAACTCCGGCGTTGGCGGTCCTTTGCCAATTGCCACGTTGGATATTGGCGAAATGGCCGGCAGGCCAGGGGGGCGCGGAGAAATACGATGTGTAAGGATTGGCCATGTCGCGCGATGCACTGAAAACCCTGTTCTATCCATTCGAAGCCGAGGCCCTGTCATTGCCGGGGAAGGGGACGCGGGCGCTGTTTCTCGGTGCAGAGCCGGGCTTCAGGTTGCCTGAAGGTTTCGGTGCCGAACTCACGCTGGTGCAGGGCTTCCGGCCCCATTTCGTTTCGCTGCAATCCGCCGGCCACCATGTCGTGCAGCGCGCCGAAGGCGAAGGCTACGACCTGGCGCTGGTGCTTGCCGGCCGCCATCGCGGCCTCAACGAACTGCGCATCGCCGACGCCATCGAGCGGACAGGCGAGGGCGGTACGATCGTCATCGCCGGAGGCAAGGAGGACGGCATTGCCAGCCTGCGCAAGCGGCTGGGCGGCCTTATCGAGATCGTCGATCACCTGCCTAAATACCACGGCACGGTACTGTGGCTCCGCCGCGACGAGGTCGCGCTTGCTGCCGCGGCGGCGCTGCGCGCCGACAACCCCGAAACGCTGGTCGAGGACCGGTTCCGCACAGCACCGGGTATGTTCTCCTTCGACCGCGTCGACACCGGCTCGCGCCTGCTGGTCGAGCATCTGCCTGATGACATCAAGGGTAAGGTCGCCGACTTCTGCTCCGGCTGGGGCTATGTCGCGGCCGAAGTTGCAGCTCGGGCCAAGGAACTCAAGGCTCTCGAACTTTTCGAGGCCGATTTCGACGCCCTGGAGGCGTCCAGGAGCAATGTCCGGACGGCGCTGGTGGAACCTCGCTTCCACTGGCAGGACCTGCTCAAGGAGCCGGTGGAGCGGCGCTTCGACATGGTGGTGATGAATCCGCCCTTCCACCAGGATCGCGAAGGCGACCCGGAGGTCGGCCAGCGCCTGATCCGCGCCGCATCCGCCGCCCTCAAGCCCGGCGGCCGGCTGCTGATGGTCGCCAACCGCCATCTGCCCTACCAGCCGGTGCTGGCGGCGTCATTCTCCTGGCATCAGGAATTGGCGCTCGACGGTGGTTTCAGGATCTGGGCCGCACGGCGCTGATCGGCGTGCCATCCTCGTTATCGGTCGGATACCGCGAGCGGTTTCGGAAAGGGTGAGGTGCTTGCAATAGGAAGGGCGCGTCCGGCAGGACGCATGGCAGTCAGTGAATGCTGGCGGCGGCCCTCGCAGCGGGGATCTCGTTGAGGGTGAGCGGCGCCGGCCGGCCGAACAGATAACCCTGCACGACCTGGCAGCCGGCGGCGCGCAGCAGCGTCGCCTGGTTTTCCGTCTCTACGCCTTCAGCGATGGTGTGCACGCCGAGCGCCCTGGACAGGCCGACGATGGTCGAGACCACCGCGCCCGAGCTGCTGTCGGTTTCCATGCGGCTGACGAAGGAGCGGTCGATCTTTAGCTTGTTGAAGCTGAAGTCGATGAGATAGGCGAGGTTGGAGTAGCCGGTGCCGAAATCGTCGACGGCGACCGAAATGCCCATCGCAGTCAGCTGCCTCAGGATTTCGGCGGCACGGTCACGGTCCTGCATCATTGCCGATTCGGTCAGCTCGAGCTCGAGCCGCTTCGGCGCGATGCCTGTTTCCTCGACGATCTTGGCGACGATGCCGACAAAGTCGCGGGTCATGAACTGCACCGGCGAGATGTTCACGGCAACGAAGCAATCGTCCGGCAGCAGCTGGGCGTCGACGCAGGCCTTGCGCAGCACCCACTCGCCGATCGGGGCGATCATGCCGGTTTCCTCGGCGACCGAGATGAAGTCGACGGGCGGGATCATGCCGCGCTCCGGGTGGCGCCAGCGGATCAGGGCCTCGTAGCCAACGACACGACCCGAGGTCAGGTCGAGCTGCGGCTGGTAATGCAGGTCGAAATCGCCGCGCTCAAGCGCCACGTGCAGTTCCGATTCGACCCACTGGCGATGCTCGGCCACCTTGCCCATGTCGGGATGGAACACTGTCCAGGAACCGATGCCGTTGGCACGGGCGTTCTGAAGTGCCAGGTTCGAGCGGCGCAGCAGCTGCACCGGGTCGTTGCCGTCCTTGGGCATGGCGACGACGCCGACGGACACGTTGACCGACTGGACGTGCGACGGCAGCGGGTAGGGCTGCATGACGTCCTCGACGATGCGGTCGATCAGCGCTTCCAGCGAACCGTCGACCTGCCGGTCGGGGCAGAGGATGGCGAACTCGCCTGCGCCGATGCGGCCAAGGACGATGTCGTCCGGCAGTGCTGCCCTGAGGCGTGCGGTGAAGGCACGGATCAGGGCGTCGCCGTTGCAGTAGCCGATGGCGTCGTTGATCTGCTTGAAGCGGTCGATGTCGATGTCGATGAGGAATATGGGCTTGCCGGTGCGCGCGGTGGCGGATGCCGCTTCGGCGATCTTGCCGACCATGGCGGTGCGGGCAAAGAGTCCGGTCAGCTTGTCGAAATTGGTCTCGTTGAAAACGTAATCAGCGGATTCGTCGACGCCGGCGAAGAACGACATGGCGGCCACCGAGGCCGCCAATGCGCAAAGCGCGGCGATGATCGCTCCGACGCTCTCGACAGGCATGCCGGCGATCTGGCCGCCGAATGCGAGCTTCATGCCCCACACGGCCAGGATGAAACTGCCCAGCCCCGAAGTGGCTATGGTGACGAACCGAAACAGAGGCGTCCGGCTGGGGTTTTTGGCGGCGGGCATGCGTAGTGTTCCTAACTTGCGCGGACTTTCTACCGTTTGGCGAGTTAAGATCGCTTGCTGCGATTGTCTACAATTTTAGCAGGGATTGGCTTTGTTGCCGCACCGCGCGTCTATGAGAACGCGCAGGGCGCTTCATGTGTCTTGAACCAGTGCATGGTCCTTTCCGAAAACCGTTTCCGATCTTCGGGGGCGGGCACTAGTCGCGCCCGCCATCCATCTGCTTGAGCTCATCCAGCGTCGGCATCGAGACGATGTGATAGCCCGAATCGACGTAGTGGATCTCGCCGGTGACGCCTGACGACAGGTCGGACAACAGATACAGCGCCGAGCCGCCGACCTCGTCGAGGGTCACGGAGCGGCGCAGCGGCGAGTTGCGCTGCTGGTAGGTGAACATGTGACGCGCATCGGCGATGCCGGCGCCCGCAAGCGTGCGCACGGGGCCGGCCGAGATGCCGTTGATGCGGATACCGCGCGGGCCGTAGTCGTTGGCGAGATAGCGCACGCTCGCCTCGAGGCCGGCCTTGGCCACGCCCATGACGTTGTAGTTGGGCATGACGCGCACCGAGCCGGCATAGGTCAGGGTGATCATCGAGCCGCCGTCATTCATCAGCGCGGCGGCGTGCTTGGCCACCTCAGTGAACGAGAAGCACGAAATCACCATGGTGCGCACGAAGTTTTCGCGCGTGGTATCGGCGTAGAGGCCCTTGAGCTCGTTCTTGTCGGAGAAGCCGATGGCGTGGACCAGGAAGTCGATGCCGCCCCACTTTTCCCTTAGCGTCTCAAAGGCAGCAGCAACCGAGGCACTGTCTTCGACGTCGCAAGGCACCAGGATCTCGGCGCCAACCTTTTCGGCCAGCGGCTTGACGCGGCGACCGAAGGCCTCGCCCTGGTAGGTGAAGGCAAGCTCGGCACCATGCTCGGCGAGCTTCTGCGCGATGCCCCAGGCAATGGAGTGGTCATTCGCGACGCCCATGATGAGCCCGCGCTTGCCCTTCATCAATCCGTCCATGTCGGTGTCCCTATGCCGAGAGGCGCTGGAAAACGAGAGTGGCGTTGGTGCCGCCGAAGCCGAAGGAGTTGGACAGCACCGTATCGATCTTGGCGTTGTCGATGCGCTTGCGCACGATCGGCATGCCTTCGAATTCGGGGTCCAGCTCTTCGATATGGGCACTCTCACCGATGAAGCCGCCCTGCATCATCAGGATCGAGTAGATCGATTCCTGCACGCCCGCCGCACCCAGCGAATGGCCGGTCAGCGACTTGGTCGAGCTGATGTTCGGCAGCTTGCCGGCGAACACTTCGCGGATCGCGCCCATTTCCTTCGAATCGCCCACCGGCGTCGAGGTGCCGTGGGTGTTGATGTAGTCGACTTCACCCTTCACCGTCGACAGCGCCTGGCGCATGCAGCGCATCGCGCCTTCGCCTGACGGGGCGACCATGTCGTAACCATCAGACGTCGCACCGTAGCCGACCAGCTCGCAATAGATCTTGGCGCCGCGCGCCTTGGCATGTTCGAGCTCTTCGAGCACCAGAACGCCAGCGCCACCGGCAATGACGAAGCCGTCGCGGTTGAGGTCATAGGCGCGCGAGGCGACCGAGGCGCGGTCGTTGTACTTGGACGACATCGCGCCCATGGCGTCGAACAGGTTCGACATGGTCCAGTCGAGGTCTTCGTGGCCGCCGGCGAACATGACGTCCTGCTTGCCCCACTGGATCATCTCGGCGGCGTTGCCGATGCAATGTGCCGAGGTCGAGCAGGCCGACGAGATCGAGTAGTTGACGCCGTGGATCTTGAACCAGGTGGCGAGCGTCGCCGAGGCCGTCGACGACATCGCCTTCGGCACCGCGAACGGCCCGATGCGCTTGGGCGAGTTGTTCTTCTGGGTGATCTCGGCGGCCTCGACGATGGTGCGGGTCGACGGGCCGCCTGAGCCCATGATGATGCCGGTACGCGGGTTGCCGGAGATGACGCTCTCTTCGAGGCCGCTGTCGGCGATCGCCTGCTTCATGGCGACATGGTTCCACATGCCGCCCTGCGACAGGAAGCGGGCGGCGCGACGGTCGACCAGCTCGGTCGTGTCGAGATTGGGCGCGCCCCAGACCTGGCACTTGAAGCCGTGCTCGGCGAAATCGTTGGAGAAGCTGATGCCGGACTTGGCGTCACGCAGTGATGCCGTCACCTCGTCGGCGTTGTTGCCGATGGACGATACGATGCCAAGGCCCGTTACGACGACACGTCTCATGAAAATCTCCGGTCCAGTGTATGGGGCCAATCAGACGGCCGCGGCTTCCTGCTTCGCAAGCCCGACCTTAAGGTCGGTGGCCTTGTATATGGTCTCGCCATCGGCCTTCAACCAGCCATCGGCGATGCCCAGGACCAGGCGGCCGCGCATGACGCGCTTGAAATCGATGCCGTATTCGACCTTCTTGACCGAAGGTGTGACCATGCCCTTGAACTTCACCTCGCCGGTGGAGAGCGCCATGCCCTTGCCCTGCTCGCCGAGCCAGCCGAGGTAGAAGCCGGTCAACTGCCACATGGCGTCGAGGCCAAGGCAGCCCGGCATGATGGGGTTACCGATGAAATGGCAAGGGAAGAACCAGAGGTCCGGCCTGATGTCGAATTCGGCACGGGCAAAGCCCTTGTCGAACTCGCCGCCAGTCTCGCTGATCTCGGTGATGCGATCGAACATCAGCATCGGCGGAGCGGGCAGCTGTGCATTGCCGGGTCCAAACAGCTCGCCGCGGGCGCAAGCCAGCAGTTCCTCGTAGCCGTAGCTGGATTTCTGATCGGCCATGAACACCATCCCGTCTAAGTTTCTCGGGCGGTGCCCGCCCTTCTTGTGTGCTCTCACTAGCACAGACTGTCTCAAGCCGGAAACCGGCGTTTGCGCTTAGCGCGACCATTGGTCCGGGTCAATGCGCGCTATTGATCGCATTTGAGCTACAGAATATATGTCTGACATAGCTTGCCGGCGGCATATCGCGCCATTGGTGTACCCGGCGGGTCTTGAATGGGGCGAAGTCAAACTTCGACGAGGCACGAGTGGACACTCGCAAGGCAAGCATTGTTGTGGAAGCGCGCGTTCGCGACGCAGGCCTGCGGCCCACGCGGCAGCGCGTCGCGCTGGCTGAACTGCTGTTCGCCAAGGGAGACCGCCACCTCTCGGCCGAAGAGCTGCACGAAGAGGCGCTCGGCGCTGGCGTGCCGATCTCGCTCGCAACCGTCTATAACGCCCTGCACCAGTTCACCGACGCGGGCCTGCTGCGCATTCTCGCCGTTGAAGGTTCGAAGACCTATTTCGACACCAACACGTCGGACCACCACCATTTCTATATCGAGGGTGAGAACCGCATCTTCGACATCGAGTCGAATTCGGTCTGTGTGTCCAACCTGCCGGAACCCCCGGAAGGCATGGAGATCGCCAATGTCGATATCGTGGTGAGGCTGAGGCCCAAGCGCACGGCCTGAGCCGGCGCGTTGTTCCCAATTATTGTCGTGTCGCCGGGCTGGACGCGTCCACTGGCTTGAGTTCGCCGGTCAAGCAAGGTGATGCAGTCAAAGATATGGGCCGCCGAAGGTTTGACTCTTCGGCCGGCCCGTCAGGTCTCGCCCATCAGTTCTCGCCCATCAGTTCTCGATGGTCTCGCCGGGATAGGCGCCCCAGAGCTGCGACTGGGTGAGCCAGCCCGTGGTTCCGGCAAAGCTCATTTCGCACCATTCGCCGTTGCAGCGCTTGATCGAGCCAACGACGCCGGGCTCTATCAAGGCGACGGTGCGGGATTCCTTATCGGGCTTGGCCAGCAGGCTGATCTGTGCCGGCTTGCCGCGCTGCCAGGGGGCGGTGATTGCCGTGCGATGGCCCGACAGCAGCGTCTGGTTGATCCAGCCTTCGGCGCCGTCGGCATCGCGCACACGGCGCCAGTTGTCGTATTCCTGGATGATCTCCATCGGCAGGCCGGGCTTGAGATAGAGCCAGTCGACCGGATAGTCGGCGCCGGGGCCGATGCGCGAATTGACCTTGCCAGCCTTCAGGCTGACGAATCGCGGCAACGGCAGGCCGCTCGGTCCGAGCGTGCCCTGCTGGGCAGCGACTGCCTGGCCGACATTGCCGGCACCGGGCGAAACGAAAGCAAGACCCACCAGTGCCACGCTGGCGGCCAGGCGAAGCGACGCGAAACCAGACACTTCCGTAACCTCTGTCAACACTCGACGCCTCGGGCTTTCAGCCTGACGGGGCGCCCCTTTTTCTTTGTCTTCGGCGGCGCTGCTTGTTACACAGAATTACCGCGCGGTGATTGGTTTCCAGTTTCACCGGTCTTGGTTAAAGAGGTCTCAACGGGATCTTCGTCGAGGAAAGAATGACCGGCCGAAAAAAGCCTCTCGTCGTCATCACGCGCAAGCTGCCGGACCCGGTGGAAACGCGCATGCGCGAATTGTTCGATGCGCGGCTCAATGTCGACGACAGGCCCATGACACAGCCCGAGCTGGTCGCGGCCGTCAAGGAAGCCGATGTGCTGGTGCCGACGGTGACCGATATGATCGATGCAGCCCTGATCGAGCAGGCCGGCCCCAACCTCAAGCTGATCGCCAATTTCGGCAATGGCGTCGACAAGATCGACGTAGCCGCCGCGGCGCGGCGCGGCATCACTGTCACCAACACGCCGAACGTGCTGACCGAGGACACGGCCGACATGACCATGGCGCTGATGCTGGCGGTGCCGCGCCGGCTGACAGAGGGCGCCAACATCCTGGCCACCGAGAAGAAATGGGCGGGCTGGTCGCCGACCTGGATGCTCGGCCGCCGCATCTGGGGCAAGCGCCTGGGCATTGTCGGCATGGGGCGCATCGGCACTGCCGTTGCCCGCCGCGCCAAGGCCTTCGGCCTGTCGATCCACTATCACAACCGTCACCGCGTGTTGCAGTCGGTGGAAGACGAGTTGGAGGCGACCTATTGGGAGAGCCTCGACCAGATGCTCGCCCGCATGGACATCATCTCGATCAACTGCCCGTCGACGCCGGCGACCTTCCATCTGCTGTCGGGCCGGCGGCTGGCGCTGATGCAGCCGCATGCCTACCTGGTCAACATCGCCCGCGGCGACATCATCGACGAGGATGCACTGGTCAAGATGCTGCAGGACGGCAAGTTGGCGGGTGCTGCCCTCGATGTCTTCGAGCATGAGCCGGCGGTGAATCCGAAGCTGCTCAAGCTGGCGGCCAAGGGCAAGGTGGTGCTGATGCCCCATATGGGCTCGGCTACCATCGAAGGTCGCATCGACATGGGCGAAAAGGTCATCATTAACATCCGCGCCCATGTCGACGGACATCGCCCGCCGGATCGCGTATTGCCACTCAGGACCTGAGCAAATCCAGGAAAATGCGACGCGGATTTCCGTGAGGATGCGTCGCAACGACCTTTCTCAGCCCGCCTCCGGCAGGCGCGTCTCAAGGCACCACCATTTCGGGCGGCCGCTGCGGAAGCTGTGATAGGCGGGCATGAGTTCTGCCGCTTTCGGTTTGTCGAACACGCCGACCACGAGCGCGATTGTCGGCTGGTCGTCGATAGCGCCAAGTGTGCTGCCGCAGCGCGCGCAGAAGGCACGGCTCGAATAGTCTGATGAGCGATAGGTCGCCGGCCGTCCGCCCGGTCCGGTCCAGTTGACCGATTCTCGTGGGAATTCGACCCAGGCAAGGGTGAGCGAGCCGCTATGGCGCTGGCACATGCGGCACGAACAGGTGTGCGGCTTCTCGGCAGGGCCCCGCGCCTCGAACCTGATGTCGTCGCAGAGGCAGCCGCCTGCATATTTCTTGATGGCCATTTTTGTCCCATAAATCTCGATGGATGATTGGTCAGCTCAGTCGCTTGCGCATGGTCAGCGAGGTCGGTCGGTCGTAACCTTCATGCGCGGTGCGCACGAACTCGACAAAGCCCAGGCGCGCGAAGGTGGCGTGGTTGGCGACGAGTTCGATGCGCGTCTGCAGCTCCAGCACTGATTTGTCGATCTTGAGCGCGTGGCGTTCCGCTGCCTGCATCAGCATCCGGCCGATGCCGAGACCGCGCGAGGCCTCGTGGACCGCGAGCTTGCCGATATAGAGGACGTCGTCGCGCTCAGCGGCGAAGATGCAGCCAGCGAGCCGGCCATCTACCGTGGCAATGAAGCAGGTTTCGTCGCCAGCCTTCTGGCGCAGGCTCTCAGGGGTGAGTCTATGCGCCGAGGATGGCGGGTCGATGACGCCGTCCATATAGGCGAAGGCGGACAGGATGAGTCCGAGCAGTTCGTCCCAACGCGAAAAATCCTCGGGGAGGCGGGAGATGGTCATATCGGTCATCGTCACGACGCCTTGTAGCGGACTGTGTCGAATCGGGCGCCAAGCGCATCGTAGAGCAATAGCCTGCCGACCAGCGGCTCGCCGACGCCGGTGATGAGCTTGATCGCCTCCATCGCCTGCAAGGTGCCCATGACGCCGGTCAGCGCGCCAAGCACGCCTGCAACCGCGCAAGATGGCACCAGGCCAGGCGGCGGCGCTTCGGGGAACAGGTCGCGGTAGGAAGGGTTGCGGCGACCGTCCGGACCGGTCTCGAACGGCTTCAGCACGGTGATCGAACCGTCGAAGCGGCCGACCGCGGCATGCACGAGCGGCCTTTCGCGGGCAGCACAGGCGTCCGCCACTGCATAGCGCGTCTCGAAATTGTCGGAGCCGTCGATGACGAGGTCGTAGCCGGCAACCAGATCGCCGGCGTTCAACTCGGTCAGCCGAAGCTGGTGCAGCTCGACCGTCACATGCGGATTGATGCGGGCGATCGCGGCCTTGGCGCTGTCCCCCTTGGAAAGGCCGATCGACTGAGTGTCGTGGATCACCTGGCGCTGCAGATTGGACAGCGAGACGTGGTCGTCGTCGACGATGCCGAGCGTGCCGACACCGGCGGCGGCGAGATATTCGAGCACAGGCGCTCCGAGCCCGCCGGCTCCGATCACCAGCACGCGCGCGCGCTTCAGCTTCTGCTGGCCCGGCCCACCTATTTCGGGCAGCACGATGTGGCGTGCGTAGCGTTCGAGTTCTTCGGCGGAGAGGGGAGCAGCCTGGTTCATGGCGCGAGCATATCGCTGCGATATCTCGTTGTCAGGCGTCTTGCAGAGCTACGTCCATCAGGCGCGCGAGCCGAGGTCAAGGGTCCGTAGGCCTGACGCTGCCATGGTCGACGGTGAGGAACTGCGCCGTGCCGGCAAGGCTCGAAAACAGGCTGGCCTCCGTGCCGGTCATGAAGGCCTGGCAATTGAGTTCGTCGAGAATCGAAAACAGTGCCGCCCGCCGACCGGGATCGAGATGGGCGGCGATCTCGTCGAGCAGGAGAATCGGTGCAGCCCCCGCCATCTCGCCGGTGAGTCGCGCATGCGAGACGACGATGCCGACCAGAAGTGCCTTCTGTTCGCCGGTGGAGCAGAGTTCCGCCGGCATCGACTTCGGCCGATGACGGACAAGCAGGTCGGAGCGGTGTGGGCCCTCAAGTGTGCGGCCGGCAGCACGGTCGCGCTCACGGCCCTGGGCCAGCGCCTGGCGAAAATGCTCCTCAAGCTCGACCGCAGGCATGCGGCCGATGCTCTCTTCGAGCGTTCCCGAGAGAGCAAGATCGGCCTGCGGGAAGGGGCCTGTTTCAGGCAGCCTGCTGATCATGGCGGTGAGCAGCCGCACCATCTCGACGCGGGCGGCGGCAATCGCTGCCCCGGTCTCGGCCATCTGGGTTTCGATCGCCTCGAACCAGCTGCGGTCGCGGCGGTCTTCCGACAGTAGCCGGTTGCGGCCACGCATCGCCTTTTCATAGTCGAGGGCGCGCTGGCCATGCGCCGGGTCGATCGCCAGCACCAGTCGGTCGAGGAAGCGGCGGCGGTCGCCGGCAGGCCCGGTGAACAGCGAATCCATCGACGGCGTCAGCCAGACGACTCGCAGCCATTCGAGCATCTCGTCGGCCGATTTGGCCGTGGCCCCATTGATGCGCACGCGCCGGCCCGCCTCACCCGCCGCTTCTGGTGCGGTGCCGGTGCCGATTTCGGCATCGCCGAATGGGCCTTCGATCGAAGCATGCACGGCGAAGGCACCGGCACTGCCCTCGCGCGCCACGTCGGGGTAGGGCGCACGTCGCAGGCCGCGTCCGGGCGTCAGGAAGGAGATCGCCTCGAGCAGGTTGGTCTTGCCGGCACCGTTCTCACCGGTGAACACCACCGCGCCCGGCCTGAGGTCGAGCGAGATCGAACTGTAATTGCGGAAGTCCGTGAGCGTGAGCTTGCTGATATGCGTCGAGGGGGCACGTTTCCGCGTCTCCCCCGTTTCGAAGTCCTGCACGGGCGTCCGGGCGCTACACGCGCATCGGCATCAGCACGTAGAGAGCGTTCTCGTCGGCTGTGTCATGGATGAGCGTGGGCGACCCGGCATCCGCAAGCATGAAGCGCGCCTCGTTGCCCGAAAGCTGGGCGGCGACGTCGAGCAGGTACTTGGCGTTGAAGCCGATTTCGATTGGGTCCGACGAATAGTCGGCGGCGAGCTCTTCGGTGGCGCTGCCCGAATCGGGGTTATTGACGGCGAGCGTCACCTGGCCGTCGGTGATGGACAGTTTCACGGCTCGGCCGCGTTCCGACGAGATGGTCGACACGCGGTCGACAGCCTGGGCGAAGCTCTGGCGGTCGATGACCAACTTCTTGTCGTTGCCGCTCGGAATGACGCGCTGATAGTCGGGGAAGGTGCCGTCGATCAGCTTGGACGTCAGGATGACGCTGCCGATGGTGAGACGGATCTTGGTGTCGGACAGCTCGGTGGCCACTGCGACATCAGGAGCGTCGAGCAGCTTCTGGATCTCGCTGACGGTCTTGCGCGGGATGATGATGCCCGGCATTCCCTCGGAGCCTGCCGGGGCCTCGACCTCGGCGCGGGCGAGGCGGTGGCCGTCGGTAGCGACCGCACGCAGCATCAGTTTGCCGCCGCTCTCGATCGTGTGCAGGAAAATACCGTTGAGATAGTAGCGCGTCTCTTCGGTCGAGATGGCGAACTGGGTCTTGTCGATCAGCCCCTTCAGCGCCTGCGAATCGAGGCGGAAGATGTGGGAGAACGAGCCGGCCGAAAGTTCGGGGAAATCGGACTGCGGCAGGCACTGGAGCCGGAAGCTCGAACGGCCCGAGATCACCGACATGGCATTGCCGTCTTCATCGGTCTTGAGCATTACCTCGGCGCCGTCGGGCAGCTTGCGGACGATGTCGTAAAGCAGGTGGGCGGGCACTGTCGTGGCACCGGCGCGCTCGACGCTTGCCGGCGTCGCTTCCGAGACCTCGAGGTCAAGGTCGGTCGCCTTCAGCTCCAGGCTCGCGCCATTTGCGTTCAGCAGCACGTTCGACAGGATCGGAATGGTGTTCCGCCGTTCGACCACGCGGTGGACGTGGTTCAAGGACTTCAACAGGTTGGAGCGTTCCAGGATAACACGCATGACGAAACAGGCTCGCTTCTATGAAGGTGCGGGCTCACGGGCTCGGTCTGCGCCCGGGGAAGCCCGCAACACGATCGGATTTCACGCGAGTCTGACAGTAAAAAGCCCGGAAAGGCAAGCCCGCGCAGCCATTTGAGGCGGTTGCGCGGGCGTTCTGGGGATAAGTGAGCGACAGCTTGGTCCACTGCCGGCAAAAGGCTCAGGCCTGATCGGTGATTAGGCGGCGCAGCAGCTCGAGTTCCTGCGCCAGCGTGTTGTCGCCGCCCGACAGATCTTCGATCTTCCGCACGGCATGAAGCACGGTCGTATGGTCGCGTCCGCCGAAGCGACGGCCGATTTCCGGCAGCGAACGCGGCGTCATCACCTTCGACAGATACATGGCGATCTGGCGCGGCTTGACGATGGTGCGGGTCCGGCGATTGGACAGAAGCTCTGTCTTCGACACGTTGTAGTGGCGCGCGACGATGCGCTGGATGTCTTCGATGCGGACGCGCTTGGGCTCGCCCGAGCGATAGATGTGGCCGAGAATTTCGTCGATGCGCTCGATCGACAGCTGTGGCTCGAAGGACTGGCGGAAGATCAGCTGATTGAACGCGCCTTCAAGCTCGCGGCCGCTGCCGGTGACGGTGCGGGCGACATGGGCGAGGACTTCCGAGTCGATGACCAGGTTGGGGTCTTCGGCTTTGGCGCCGGCGAAACGCTGCTGGAGCATGCCCAGGCGCATCGAGAAGTCGGGCGTCGACATTTCCAGCGCCACGCCGCCATTGAGGCGCGAACGCACACGCGGCTCGAGCGATTCGAGCTCTGCCGGCGGACGGTCGGCGGCAACGACGACCTGCTTGGCCGAGTCGAGCAGCATGTTGATGAGATGGCAGAACTCGTGCTGGATCGACTTGCCCTGCAGGAACTGCATGTCGTCGATGATCAAAAGGTCGATGTCGCGGAGCTGTTCCTTGAGCGTCAGTGCGTTGTTGTCGCGGATCGCCGTTGCAAAGCGCCACATGAAGTATTCGGCCGTCAGGTAGACGACGCGCGACTTCGGGTTCTGGCGCAGCGACTCGGCGGCGATCGCCTGCAAAAGGTGCGTCTTGCCGAGGCCGACGGTGGCGTGGAGGAACAGCGGGTTGAAGCGCGAGTTCGATTCAGCGACTGCGCGGGCTGCTGCAAGTGCGACGCGGTTCGACGGGCCCTCGACGAAGGACTGGAACGTGTAGCGCGGGTCGAGCGGCGAGCCGAGCACGCTCTGCTTGAACTCGGTCTCGGCAGCGCCGCTGCGGGCCGGCGCAGGGCGCTCGGTGCGACCGGCGGCCACCGTGCTGGTGGAAAGGGCCGTTTGCGTTTGGCGCACCGGCTTGCGCATCGCCGGAGCTTCGCTCTCTGGGGCTGCGCGGGTCGCACGGGTCGCCGTGCGGATGATGATCTCGAGCTTCAGCAGCTGCGGCTCTTCCTGGCGCCACAGCTCGGAAATGAGGTCGAGATAGTGGCTGTTGATCCAGGAGCGCAGGAAAGCCGTCGGCACCGAAAGGCGCACAACGCCCTTCGAGGCTTCCGCCAGCTTCATGCGGCCGAACCAGCTCGAAAAGACCTCGCTGCCCAGACGCACCTGGAGCTGAGTCTTGACGCGGTCGAAGTTCTTTTCTGCGGCGCTGACAGCTGCCACTTCATTCCCCTCGATCAGTTCGTCGGTGAACAGAAAGCCTGCCTTTGCTTCGCTTTCGATGCCGCTTTGCATTCTCGCAATCCCTAACCTTCGGTCCTCGTTGTCCGTGCGGGGGTGCGCCGCTTGCGCCTCCGCCGGAATATTCATCTGGGATGCATGCCGTTTCCGGCTGAGCCCCTGTCCCCGCCCGCCGCGCCGTAAAGCGCATTCGGGCTGTCAGCGCTGCGGGGGCAACAGCGCCAGGCAAAAGCGTAGCCGTCCGGCACAGACGCCGGCGCGCCACATCTTACTCACCATGCCGTGTATCCCCACACGCCCCATAAGCTCGAAGGAGGCAAACCTCCCCCGTACGCGGAATCTATCCACGTCGAGAATGCCGCCGATTTTTAAGGCTTGGCAGAGGGCTAGAGCCCGTCCCTTCGATGCTTGGACCTTACAAAAATCGCTGTGGACAGGGCAAGGCCGACTCTAACCCGTTTTTAATGAATCTGGTTTGGTCTGGAGCGGATTCAACCGCCCTGAAGAGGCTCTGCAGAGCCAAAGCCGTTGTGATTCAAAACCTTTTCCGGTGCGCGAAAAAAACCGGCGCCCGCGGCAAAAAATTTTAAAAGAATCTGCTTGACACCAACTTGTCCCCCAGAGTCCGGCAGGGACTTGAACAAGCTGTGGATGACCATTCACAACTATATGAATTTAAAGGGGAATTTCTGCCACGATGAGTCTGGTGCGAGGCTGCTTGTGGCAGTTGTACTTATGAGAATAGCCGCATATGCCGGCAAACTTCTTGAGGCCTCAAAGGTGTCCCGGAGGGCCTGTTTGGAACTGCTTTTTGAGGCTTTTTCAGACAAAGAAAAACCCGGCTGGTTAGGCCGGGTTCCTCAGAAATCCAATTGCTTGCAGGGCTTAGGCGGAAAGCGCCTTGACCCGCTGTGCCAGTCGCGAAACCTTGCGCGAGGCAGTGTTCTTGTGCAGCACGCCCTTGGTGGCAGCGCGCATCAGTTCCGGCTGGGCTGCAACGAAGGCGGCCTGAGCGGCGGCCTTGTCGCCGGAAGCCAGGGCTTCCTCGACCTTGCGGAGGTAGGTGCGGACGCGCGACCGACGGTTCTTGTTCACCGCGGTACGAGCGGCAATCTTGCGGGTAGCCTTCTTGGCCGAGGAGGTGTTGGCCATTGTGCCTCTCTTCTGATCTCTGTGGTGGCGCGAGCGGGTTCCCGCGGAGCGCAAAAACTGCTCGGGCGTCCCTGAGGCCGCCTCGGTTGGTGCGGCTTATAGTTCAGCTTGCCCGGCGCGTCAACGCGATTCAAGTCAACGGTTGCGGAAATTCGCAGCCCTTTTCTCGGCAAACGCCGCCATGCCTTCCTTCTGGTCTTCGAGCGCGAACATAGAGTGGAAGACTCGGCGTTCGAAACGCAGGCCCTCGGCGAGCGTGAGTTCGTAGGTGCGGTTGACCGCCTCCTTGCACATCATCACGGCCGGCAGCGAGAAGTCGGCGATCTTGGTGGCGGCCTTCATCGCCTCCTCGATCAGCTCGCCTGCCGGCACGACGCGCGACACCAGCCCCGAGCGCTCGGCTTCGGCGGCATCCATCATCCGCCCGGTCAGGCACATGTCCATCGACTTCGACTTGCCGACAAAGCGGGTGAGTCGCTGCGAACCGCCCATGCCAGGCATGACGCCCAGCGTGATCTCGGGCTGGCCGAACTTGGCGCTGTCGGCGGCGATGATGAAATCGCACATCATGGCGAGCTCGCAGCCGCCGCCCAGCGCATAGCCGGCAACCGCGGCAATCATCGGCTTGCGGTTGCGGGCAAAGACTTCCCAGCCGGAGAAGAAATCCTCCATGTAGGCATCGACATAGGACTTGGCCTGCATCTCCTTGATGTCGGCGCCGGCGGCGAAGGCCTTCTCCGAGCCGGTGATGACCATGGCGCCGATAGCGGGATCGGCCTCGAAGGCCGCAGTTGCGGCGAGAAGTTCTGACAGCACCTGCGAGTTCAGCGCATTGAGCGCCTTCGGGCGGTTGAGGGTGATCAGCCCGACCTTGCCGCGTGTCTCGACGATGATGGTTTCAAAGGCCATGCCGCTCTCCCTAGTGCATGACCCCGAAAAACGGGATCGTTTTTCGGAAAGGATCATGCACAGATTTCAATATGCTACAGCGTCCTTTGCACGTCCAATTGGATGCGCGGCGCTGTAGGTGCAACCAGATGTGGCTCCGCTCTATCTTAACGCTGGCACTGGCGGCAATAGAAGGTTGAACGGCCGCTCTGGACGATGCGCTCGACATGGCCCGCACAGCCGCTGTGCGTGCAGGGCTCGCCCTCCCGGTCGTAGACCGAGAAGGAATGCTGGAAGTAGCCGAGCGAACCGTCCGTGTGGATATAGTCGCGCAGCGACGAGCCGCCGGCGGCAATGGCATCCGCAATGACGTCGCGGATCGACGTCGCCAGCAACTCTGCTTTCGCGCGGGCCGCCTTGCCCGATCCAGCGATGCTGCCGGCAGCACGCGTCGGCGCCAGGCCCGCGCGCCACAGCGCCTCGCAGACATAAATGTTGCCGAGGCCGGCGATCAGCCGCTGGTCGAGCAGTGCGGCCTTCAGCGGCGCCTTCTTGTCGCGGAAGAGTTCCGCCAGCAGCGCGCCGTCGAGGCTGTTGCCGGTCGGCTCGATGCCGAGGCCGGCGAGCATGGGATGTTCCGTGCCGTTGCGCTCGGCAAACAGCATGAAGCCGAAGCGTCGGGGGTCGTTGAAAACCACGCGGGCCGGTGCGCCCTTGGCGTCCTCGACATGGAAGACGACATGGTCGTGGGCTTCCGACTTGGAGCGTTCGTGGTGGAACGTGCCGGGCGCCGTGCCGTCTGCCTCGGTCTCGATGCGGAACGAGCCGGACATGCCGAGATGGCAGATGAGCAGCGGTCCGTCCTCGATGTCGGCGGTCAGGTATTTGGCGCGGCGGCCGAGGGAGGCGATCCGGTGGCCGGCAAGCCGTTCCGAGAAGCGCTCGGGGAAGGGGTAGCGCAGGTTTGGCCTGCGGGTCTCGACACGCTCGATGCGCGCGCCCTCGAGCACCGGCTGCAGACCACGCCGGACGGTTTCGACTTCGGGCAGTTCAGGCATGGGCGTCGATCGATTTCAAGAATGAGGTTCCGTGCCGACCAGCGGGCAGGCCAAGATGTTCGGCGACGGTCGCACCTATATCGGCAAAGCTGAGCCTGAGCCCGACGTCGCCGCCGGCAAGGCCAGGCGCCAGGCCGATGACAGGGATGCGCTCGCGCGTATGGTCGGTGCCGCGCCAGGTGGGATCGTTGCCGTGATCGGCGGTGAAGATGATGAGGTCGCCGGGCCTGAGCTTTGCCAATGCTTCGGGAATGCGCCTGTCGAAGGCTTCAAGCGCTGCGGCATAGCCAGGCACGTCGCGGCGATGACCGAACTCGGTGTCGAAGTCGACGAAATTGGCAAAGACCAGATCGCCGTCGCCGGCATCGTCCATGGCGCCGAGCGCCTTGTCGAACATTGCCATGTTGCCGACGCCCTTGCGCACTTCGGAGATGCCGCGATGGGCGAAGATGTCGCCGATCTTGCCGATGGCGATCATTTTGCTGCCGCGCTCGGTCAGCCGGTCGAGCAGCGTCGGTTCAGGCGGCGGCGTGGCGTAATCCCTGCGGTTTGGCGTGCGCTCGAAGGTCTCGCGGCTCTCGCCAATGAAGGGGCGGGCGATAACTCGGCCGATGTTGAGCGGATCGACGAGGCGGCGCACCACCTTGCAGAGCTCGTAGAGCCGCTCGAGGCCGAAATGGGTCTCATGGGCGGCGATCTGGAGGACGGAGTCGACTGACGTGTAGCAGATCGGCTTGCCGGTGCGGACATGCTCCTCGCCGAAGCGCTCAATGATCTCGATGCCCGACGCATGGCAATCACCGAGGATGCCGGGCACCTCGCCTTCGCGGATGATCGCTTCCGTCAGCGATGCGGGAAAGGCCGGAACTTCTTGCGGGAAATAGCCCCAGTCGAAGGTCACGGGCACGCCGGCCATTTCCCAGTGACCCGACGGCGTGTCTTTGCCACTGGAGATCTCCTGTGCCGCGCCAAAGACGGCGCCGGGGGCAAGCCCGGTGTCGCCGCCGAACCTGAAGCCGGTCGCGATCCTCGACGCTTCGCCGAGGCCGAGCGCCGTCATGTTCGGAATATGTAGAGGTCCGCTGCGCAGGCCTTCACGTTCACCGCGGCCTTCGGCGCAAGCGCTCGCTATGTGGCCGAACGTGTTGGAGCCGGTATCGCCGAACAGCTCGGCGTCGGCCGCGCCGCCGATGCCGAAGGAATCCAGTACGAACAGGAATGCACGCGCCATCTATGTCGGGTTCCCGGTTGCCGGCTCATTGTCTTGACGCAATTCCGGATGGAAAACCGCTTTATACTTTTCCCGGAATTGCTCTCGTCCAGACATAAGATCAGCTGCCTGACTTGGCAATCGGGCGGCACGCGCCAACCGAGGCCGACGGCAGTCGACCGGTCTTCCGGGGACTTCAGCAGTCAGCGCAGGGCACGGTAGCGCTTTGGCGCGGGCGCAGATAGTAGGTTTCGGTCATGGGAATGGTGTCGAATGCCGCTGCAAGGCCCAGCACCGGTTTGTCCTCTGCAGCCCAGGCGATGACGGGCTTGTAATCAAGATCGCTGTCGACTCGGATCAGGAAACCGCCGGGGGTCAGCAGGGCAGGCGGAACGGTGGTCGGCGTCCCCTTGGGGAGGGCCGTGCTGGTAACTCCATCGACGAGTTTCCGCGACCATGCGACCTTTACAGTCGGGGTGGCATCGGTCGACATCTCGATGGCGGTGATGGTGATCTTGCCTGAACTGCGATTGTAGGGCTGCAGGATCGACTCGCCGATCTTCAGCACGCCGTTGACCTCGGAAACGGAAATATCCTGCTGCTGGGTGACCAGGTCGGCAACCATGGAGCCGACACGGCTGACCTTCTTGTTGATTTCGATCGCCTGGGAGACTTCCATCGTGACGAAGTACAGGCAGAGCATGATTGGCGCGACGAACGCGAACTCGATTGCTGCAACGCCGCGTCGATCGGAGGCCAGCTTTCCGGCGTGCCTGAACCATGCCGTTACAGACCCGCCGATCGCCTCGATCCCGGCCAGGAATGCGCGCCTTTTCATTGTCTGAATTTCTCCAGGCTCGAGGTTCGGGTCAGTTGTCATTGAACGGCTCGTTCTGCCATGTGGCAGTGGCGAACTGCAGCGTGTAATTGTCCTTCAGGTTCGACATGGAGGCGCGCATGAAGTCGGTGATGACGGGCCATTTGTAGAATACCCGCAACATGTTCTTGGACAGCGCCGGGCCTGGTGCGACGCCAAAGCCTGTTGTGTCGATGTCTCTGTCACTGGTCAGCTTGATCCGTTCTTTGGCCGCATCGGCAAACGTCGCGTAGCTGCGCAGGTCGACCAACAAGCCGGGACATCCCTTGGCGACGAGCACTTCGAGACGGCCGCAGATCTTCTGCTTGATCACGATCTCGTTGACGTCATTCCTGCTGACCTGGCCGGTACGCAGTTCGCGCGCTACCTCGTCGACCGCATTCGACAGCACTTGCTGGCCGGCGAACGCAATACAGCTTTCAAGGATTGCAAAAACGAGCATCGAAAAAGGGATCGCGAGCATGACGAATTCGACTGCGACGCTACCGTTCCGGTCACGCAAGAACCGCGCGAAGAACCCCCGTCGCTCGGTTTTTTCGTGCTGATTCATTGAAGTTGCAGTGCCGTTCATATCCAGGCCGCCCCATTGCCCGGCGGACATTAGCGGAAAGCCATTTAGGCCGAGTTTGGATGAAACGGAAAATTACACTGAATATCTTTACCGTGCGCTAACGAAAGGCCGTCGATGTCGTCGGACGCCGCAAGCCTTATTGGCCGCTCATCTCGCTTTCCGACATGCGTTCGGCATCGCTCTTGAAAGCACCTTCGCAATATGGCGTACACGACAAGGTCTGCACTTCGGAACGCCTGTAGATGCGAACCGACGACGCGGCGTGCCGGCTGACGGTCACCTGCTCGTCGACGATCGGCGTGCCTTCGGCGTCGAGCACAACCAGATTGGTGACGCCAAAGCCCTTGCCGGTGAGAACGATCGTCGATGCGTCCTGGACCGAGGCATCGGCGATGGCAGAGTTGCCAACCACGATGGTGTCGGCGGGCCTTGCCAGCCGGACAATCTTGGCCTGGTTCATCGTCACTTCGATGCCGGCTCCAGCCAACGCAGGAATGGCCGCGCTCGCCGACGCGATGACGACGAATGCCCAAATGAGGGTTCTCGACCTTGCCATTGAAATGCCTCTGGTGACTGGACGGACAGGCTGCTCAATGGAAGATGAACGATTTTGGTGAACCAAGGGTTAAGCCGGTTGGGGCCGCAACTATCGGGTGAATTGGCACGGTCAGTTCAGTTGGCCCAGTCCTGGAGAAGCAATTCAAAATTGCCCCGACAAATCGTGTTGATTACTTTAGCTGGCGGTTAACCACGCGGCTGCAATGCAGTCTGAAAGGTTTCGCTAAGGCTGTTTCTTAAGTCGATCGAAACGGCTCCCCGATAGGTTGCAGTCATCCGATCAACGACAAAAGAAATCGTGACGGAAGTGCTGTAACACGGAGCAAGGAGCATACGATGTCGAAACTCATCGCACGTTTTGTGAAGGACGAATCCGGCGCGACCGCCATCGAATACGGTCTGATCGCCGCCCTCATCGCAGTTGCCATCATCGCCGGTGCCGGCTTTGTCGGTACGTCGCTGAACACGAAGTTCACGACGATCTCGAGCAAGATCGACGCTGCTGGTACCACCACCCCGTAAGTTAATATCTGTCAAACAGCGTACTTGTTAGGTGCGCACAGAAGGCCGCCTTTGGCGGCCTTCTTGCATTTATGGGCGCTTGAGCGACTTCACGTCAGATTAATCCGCTGGCCATAGAGTTGTTCCTCAAGCTAGCAATTGGGTCTCTCGATGCTCGAAGCGCTGATCCTGGTCGTCTTTCCGTTCTGCATGGTCTATTCGGCGCTGTCCGATATCATGTCGATGACTATCGCCAACCGTGTCTCATTGTTGTTGCTCGGCGTTTTCCTTGTCGTCGCGCCCCTCACTGGCATGGGCTGGGTCGAGGTTGGAATGCATTTCGCCGCCGGCGGCCTGTTGTTGCTGGTGACCTTTTCGCTGTTCGCACTGGGTGGAATGGGCGGCGGCGATGCCAAGCTGATTGCTGCAACCGGGGTTTGGATGGGGTTCGGCATCCCCTTGATGCAATATCTGCTGACCGCCGCCGTGCTCGGTGGTTTTCTGACACTTGCTATCCTGGCCTATCGCAGCTCCATGCTTTCGGCCGTCACAAGTCAGCGCGTAGTGTTCAGGAATCTGTCCAAGGACGCTGGTGGAGTGCCTTACGGGATCGCTCTGGGGATCGCCGGTCTTCTCACTTATCCCTCGTCTCCGCTGATGGTCTGGGCTATCGAGCGACTTTCGGCACAATGATGCGATCTGACGGGTAACTGTCCGTTAATCATGTCCATAAGCATCGCGTTAACCATAATTTGACGTTTGTCTAGTCAAAGTCCGGCTTGGCTTCATGGGTTGCCAGGGCGAGGTTCGGACAATGGCTGCATCGCGACTGATGATACTTGGCGTGGCAGTGGCCGCTGCGGGCGGTGCTGGCTATGTGGCCAAGAACATGTCCGCGCCACCTCCGCCCGAGGCCGCTGTCGAATCCAGCGTGCAGCAGCAGCCCCAGATTGCACTTACCGACGTTCTCGTGCTCACAGGCGACGTGCCGATGGGGGGCGTGATCGAAAGCAACATCGCCTGGCAGCCCTGGCCGAGCGATGCGGTCAATCCTGCCTTCATTACCCGCAGCACAGACCCGGATGCGGTTGAAAAGCTCAAAAGTTCCGTCGCGCGGCTGACGATGTACAGCGGTGAGCCGCTGCGCAAGTCGAAGCTTGTCGGCGAAGGTCAGAGTTTCATGTCGTCGGTGTTGCCGGCAGGCATGCGAGCAGTTGCGACAACGATTTCGGCGGATACGTCGGCCGGTGGTTTCATCCTGCCGAACGACTATGTCGACGTCATCATGACGCGCCGAAACGATGCTTCCAAATCCGGCGCCGGCTTCACCACCGAAACAATCCTGCAGAACATCCGGGTTTTGGCGATCGACCAGACCATCCAGGAGGATGAGGAGGGGAAGAAGGTAAAGGTGGGCCAGACAGCCACGCTGGAACTGACGGCGCAGCAGGCTGAGATCATCACCGTCGCCCAGCAGATGGCCGACAGATTGACCCTGGCACTCCGTTCGGTGGCAGACGCTCAGCAGAAGGACCTGACAGAGGCCGACTACCTCGTCTCCAGCAGCGGCAGGCGAGGCACCGTGCGCCTCATCAAGTCGGGCGAAATCTCGGAATCGGGAGTACAGAAATGAAGTCCTGCACGAGACTGCTCGCCACGACCGTCGCGATGATCGCTACCCTCGCAGCTGAGCCGGCGGCATTTGCACCGGCAACCGCCGAGGCTGCATCGCGGGCCCAGGTGGGATCGAACACAGCGAGCCAGCGCGTCAAGCTCGGCCTCAACAAATCGGTGGTCATCGACCTGCCGTCGGACGCCTATGACATCCTGGTCGCCAACCCGACGGTCGCCGATGCCGTCACCCGCACGGCGCGCCGCATCTATTTGTTCGGCAAGGCCGTCGGACAGACCAACATCTTCGTCTTCGGTCCCAATGGTGAACAGATCGTCAGCCTCGATCTGGCCGTAGAGCGCGACGTCGCTGGCCTTGAGGACTACATCAAGCGTTTCATTCCCAATTCGCAGATCAAGGTCGAACTGATCAACGACAACGTCGTCCTGACCGGCACGGTCGATACGCCGCTTGACTCCAAGCGCGCCGTAGACCTGGCAACGATCTTTGTCACAGGCGGTGAAGCGACTACGGGCCAATACTCGCAGACCGCGTCCGGTGGTTCGCAGAATGGTGGCGTCGATATCAACAATCCCGACCAGGTCCGCCAGAAGAGCAAGATCGTCAACCTCCTGCAGATCATCGGCGAGGACCAGGTGATGCTCAAGGTCACCGTGGCTGAAGTCAGCCGCACGGTGATGAAGCAGCTTGGTGTCAACATGATCGGCTCGGGCGAAGCGAACGGCATCAGCTGGGGCGCGATCAGCGACAGCATTCCTGGTCTCGGCAAGCCGCTGGGTGCTTCGCAGATATCGCTCGGTACGTCCCTGCTGGACGCCTATGTCAACGCAATGGAACAGGCAGGCGTGATGAAGACGCTGGCCGAGCCGACGCTGACGGCAATCTCGGGTGAAAAGGCAACGTTCAAGGTGGGCGGCGAGTACAATATCGTCACCAATCAAAAGGATGGCAACACCTATGAGATTGAGAAGATCGACTACGGCATCGGGTTGGAGTTCCAGCCGGTTGTGCTGTCGCCGGGGCGTATCAGCCTGAAGATACGTACGTCTGTTTCAGAGCCGACCACGGAAGGTTCGGTCAGTCTTTCCGGCGGCTTCAGACGGGGCGACGCCTTCAACAAGCCGGGCATGACAGCGCTGTCCATCCGCAAACGACTGGCCGATACAACCGTTGAACTTCCATCCGGCGGTTCGATGATGATCGCCGGCCTGGTGCGTGATGACATGCGCCAGGCCATCAACGGCCTGCCGGGGCTTTCCAAGATTCCCGTGCTCGGCACTCTGTTCCGCAGCCGCGACTTCGTTCGCAATGAATCCGAACTGGTGATCATTGTGACGCCCTATCTGGCTCGCCCGGTGGCGCGGAACGAACTGGCCAGGCCAGACGACAATTTCAACGCCGCCAGCGACGGTGCCGGCATGTTCCTTGGCCGCGTCAATCGTGTCTACGGCACGATGAAGACGGACAAGCCCATGGGCCGCTATCACGGCGTCGTCGGCTTCATCTACAAATGATCGGGGATCGGGGCATGTCTCAGGCAACAATCAGCGCCGCGCAGAAGACCGCTCGCAAGGGACCGGAAATGTCGCGCATCATCCGCCCGCTTCTTGCGGCCGCCGCGGTTGCGCTTCTCGCAGGGTGCGCCACCAACCGTGACAGCGTCGTGGTCGGTTCCATTCCGGATGACTACCGCACCAACCATCCGATCGTCATCGCCGAAAAGAACCAGACGATCGACATTCCGGTCGGCAACACAGACCGCGGCATTTCCAGGGGGCAGGCGGAGACCTTTGTCGGCTATCTCAGCGAATATGACCGTCGCACCTCGCCTGCTCTGACCATCATGGCGCCATCAGGCGCTTCCAACGATATGGCCGCCACGACGGTCTCGCGCGAACTGATGCGCATAGCTGCCAAGAACGGCGTGCCGTCGAACCGTATTTCCATCGTCCGTTACCAGGCGGCCTATGCGGACGCGGCGTCGCCGATCCGCGTGACCTATACCGCCATGCGCGCCCAGACAGATCGCTGCGGCAGCTGGCCCGAGGACGTTTTGAACACGGCCGAGAACAAGCACTACGCCAATTTCGGTTGCTCGTATCAGAACAACCTTGCCGCTCAGCTCGCAAATCCGGCCGACCTGCTGGGGCCGCGCAAGCAGACAGCGATCGACGCCGAAAACCGTGGCGTGGTGATTGATGTCTATCGCAAGCGCGCGATCACAGGCGAATTCATCGACGCGTCGGAAGTGACTTATTGATCGTGCCAGTTACGGGAAGAACGGGAAAATGAGCAACCTGGCCTACGATTCCCAGTCCGAGAATGCGGAGCTGTCGCAGCAGGATATGGCTGTGATGCAGGCGCTTCGGCCTGTGCCGCGTATTTCGATCCAGGCATTCTGCGAAACCGAAAGCGTTTCCGGGCCCATAGAAAGAGCTGGCGAAGACCGGCGCATGGCCAAGGCCCATCTGCAGGTGCACATGGGCGGCATCGAGACGGCTATCGACGTCTATCGCAGCTCGCCGACGCCGAACCTGATCATTCTCGAATCGCGCCGTGAGCCCAAGGGCCTGCTCGACGCGCTGTATCAGTTCTCCGAGTTCTGCGACCCGACCACGAAGGTCGTCGTGATCGGTCATTACAACGACGTGGCGCTGTATCGCGAGTTGATCCGCTCGGGCGTCTCCGAATATGTCGTGGCGCCGATGTCGACCGCCGACATTGTCAGCGTCATCTCCTCCATCTTCGTCGACCCCGAAGCCGAGCCGATCGGCCGCTCGATCGCTTTCGTCGGCGCCAAGGGCGGTGTCGGTTCCTCGACCATTGCCCACAATGTCGCCTGGGCGATGTCGAGCCTGTTCAAGTCGGAAGTCGTCGTCGCCGATCTGGACCTGGCCTTCGGCACTGCCAACATCAACTTCGACCAGGATCCCGCGCAGGGTATCGCCGAGGCCGTGTTCGCGCCCGAGCGCGTGGACGAAGTCTATCTCGACCGCCTGCTGGCGCAGTGCGCGGAGCACCTGTCTCTGCTTGCGGCCCCGTCGACGCTCGAGCGGGTCTACGATTTCGATCCCGAGGCCTTCTCGCCGATCATCGATGTCGCCCAGCGCACGACGCCGCTGCTGGTGCTCGATGTTCCCCATATCTGGAGCGGGTGGAGCAAGACCACGCTCGTCAGGGCCGACGAGGTGGTGATCACCGCGACGCCGGAGCTGACCAACCTGCGCAACACCAAGAACCTTGTCGACATGCTCAAGCGCCTGCGGCCGAACGATCCACCGCCGCGCCTCATCCTCAACCAGGCCGGCATGCCCAAGCGCCCGGAGATATCGGCAGCCGATTTTGCCGAACCGCTCGGCATCGTTCCGATGTCGGTGATCCCCTTTGACCCGCTGCTGTTCGGCAATGCTGCCAACAATGGCCGCATGATCGGCGAAATGGATGCCAAGAGCCCGGTCACGCAGATGATCAACGAGATCGCACATGTGCTGACCGGACGTTCGGAAGCAAAGGTCAAGAAGCAGACCGGATTGGGTGGAGTTCTCGCTCGGCTCAAGTCCCGCAAGAAGTGATGCCGTCAGGCGGAGGTAGCAGGCGATCATGTTTGGCAAGAGAGGAAATGACGACGGCGGCCGTTCGGCACCGAGTTTCCGTCCGCTTGCGACGCAGCCGTCGCCCGCCGCACCACCCGCCGACACCCTGGCAGCGCCGCGCCCCGCTGCACCTGCGCCGGCAGCGCCCGTCGCCGCTCCACGTCGCATGGTCGAGTCCACGCCGGCTTTCGCACACGAGCCACGCAAGCCTCAGCGCGAGCGCAGCGACAATTATTACGATACCAAGAGCCAGGTTTTCTCGGCGCTGATCGACACTATCGATCTGTCGCAACTCGCCAAACTTGATCCCGACAGTGCGCGTGAAGAAATCCGTGACATCGTCAACGACATCATCGCCATCAAGAACTTCGCGATGTCGATCGCCGAGCAGGAGGAGCTGCTCGAGGACATCTGCAACGACGTGCTGGGTTACGGTCCGCTCGAGCCGCTGCTGGCGCGCGACGAGATCGCCGACATCATGGTGAACGGCGCCAAGAACGTCTACATCGAAGTCAACGGCAAGGTCGAGCAGACCAACATCCGCTTCCGCGACAATCAGCAGTTGCTCAACATCTGCCAGCGCATCGTCAGCCAGGTCGGCCGTCGCGTCGATGAATCCTCGCCGATCTGCGATGCGCGCCTGCCTGACGGCTCCCGCGTCAATGTCATCGCTCCGCCGCTGTCGATCGACGGTACGGCGCTCACCATCCGCAAGTTCAAGAAGGACAAGCTGACACTCGACCAGTTGGTCAAGTTCGGCGCCATCTCGCCGCAGGGGGCGGAGGTGCTGAAGATCATTGGACGCGTCCGCTGCAACATCGTCATTTCAGGCGGTACCGGTTCGGGCAAGACGACGCTGCTCAACTGCCTGACCAACTATATCGATCGCGAAGAGCGCATCATCACCTGCGAGGACTCGGCCGAACTGCAGCTGCAGCAGCCGCATGTCGTGCGTCTTGAAACGCGTCCGCCCAACCTTGAAGGCGAGGGCGAGGTGACAATGCGCGACCTCGTCAAGAACTGCCTGCGCATGCGTCCCGAACGCATCATCGTCGGCGAGGTGCGCGGACCTGAGGTCTTCGATCTGCTGCAAGCGATGAATACCGGCCACGACGGCTCGATGGGCACGATCCACTCCAACAGCCCGCGTGAATGCCTGAACCGCATCGAATCGATGATCGCCATGGGCGGCTTTTCGCTGCCGCAGAAGACCGTGCGCGAGATCATCGTCGGCTCCGTCGACGTGATCATCCAGGCTGCCCGCCTCCGTGACGGCTCGCGCCGTATCACCCACATCACCGAGGTGATCGGTATGGAAGGTGATGTCATCATCACCCAGGATCTCGTCCTCTACAACATCAAGGGCGAGGACCAGAGCGGTCGCCTGTTGGGGCACCACGTCTCCACCGGCATCGGCCGCCCGCATTTCTGGGAGCGTGCTCGCTACTATGGCGAGGAATCGCGGTTGGCGACGGCGTTGGAAGCCATGGAGAAAGGAGCTGCCTGACATGCGGGAGTCCGATCTCAGGCACGCGGGGAGCTAGTCCATCATGTTCGGGCTCGACCCCACGATGCTGCTTTTCATCGTCCTCGCCGGCCTGAGCGCCGGGCTGGTCGCCTATGCGTTCCTGTACAGGCGCATTGAGAGCGAGAGCAACACCGAGCGCCGGCTGTCGACCATTCGCCAGGCCGAGACCGACCGTTCGGTGGTCAGGGCCTCGCGTGATCGCACCGCCGAAATAGCCAAGCGCCGCAAGTCCGTCCAGGACTCCCTCAAGGAGCTTGAGGAGAAGCAGAAGGCCAAGGATCGCAACATCAGGAAGCCTCCGATTAAGGTGCAGATCCGCCAGGCCGGCCTTCAGGTGACCATGGAGCGTTTCTACATCTACTCGGCTGTGGCAGGCGTTGCTGTAACTGCCCTGCTGTTTATCCTCGGTGCGCCGTTGATCCTGCTGCCGGGCGGCCTGCTTGTCGGTGCGGTCGGCCTGCCGCGCTGGTTTGTCGCCTTCCATCGCAATCGTCGGGTCAAACAGTTCCTCGAAGAGTTTCCCAATGCCCTCGACATCATCGTGCGCGCGGTGAAGTCCGGCCTTCCGCTGAATGACGGTATCCGCCTGATCGCGTCGGAATCGCCGGAGCCAGTGCGCGGAGAATTCCGGCGCATGGTCGAGGCTCAGCAAGTGGGCGTTTCGATCCCGGATGCCGCTTTGCGCATGACAGAGACCATGCCGTGCCCCGAAGCGGGTTTCTTCGGCATCGTCATCCAGATCCAGGCCCAGGCCGGTGGCAATCTCTCCGAGGCGCTGGGCAACTTGTCGCGCGTGTTGCGTGATCGCAAGAAGATGAAGGCCAAGGTCCAGGCGCTTTCGATGGAAGCGAAGGCCTCAGCTGCGATCATCGGCGCCTTGCCGATCATCGTCGCGACCCTCGTCTATCTGTCGAGCCCCAACTACATCATGCCCCTGTTCGTCACGAGCACGGGCCATCTTATCCTGGGCATCTCCGGCATCTGGATGTCGATCGGCATCTTTGTCATGCGCAAGATGATGAATTTCGAGGTCTAGCGGGAATGACCGATCAAGTCGTCAAGGCGCTCACCGATCCGTCATTCCTGATCGCATTGCTGGTCGGCATCGCGGTGTTCGCAACCGTTTTCACTGCCATGCCGTCGCTTATGGGCAATCCGCTCAAGGCGCGCATGAAGGCCGTGGCGCTCGAACGCGAAGAACTGCGTGCCAAGCAGCGTGTTCGCTTTGCGGCTGAATCCGACCGCAGGCAACGCGGCCTCCGCGAGCAGCAATCGATCAAGATGCGTTCTATCGTCGAGCGGCTGGACCTGCGTCGCGCACTTGTCGACGAAGGCACGCTCAACAAGCTGAAGGTAGCGGGCTTCCGCGGCCAGAACCCCCTGACGCGTTTTCTGTTTTTCCGCCTGGTGTTGCCCATTGTCGGCTTTGCGTTCGGCTTGGTCTACGTGTTCCTGCTCGGCGGTGTCGCGGACAAACCGCTGTTCATGAAGCTGTTTGTCTGCATCCTGATGGCCTATGTCGGCTTCTACCTGCCGGTGCTCTACGTCTCCAATCGGGCCACCAAGCGCAAGCAGTCGATCCAGCAGGCCTGGCCCGACGCGCTCGACCTGATGCTGATCTGCGTCGAATCTGGCATGTCGGTCGAGGCGGCGCTGCGCAAGGTTGCCGACGAGATCGGCTCCCAATCGGTCGATCTCGCCGAAGAGTTCGTGCTCACCAATGCCGAGCTATCTTATCTCAGCGAACGCCGCATTGCCTATGAAAACCTTGCGTCCCGGACCGGCCTGGACACCGTGAAATCAGTCACCCAGGCGCTGGTGCAGGCGGAGCGCTACGGCACACCGGTCGCCCAGGCATTGCGCGTGCTTGCAAGCGAAAGCCGCGACATGCGCATGACAGCGGCCGAGAAGAAGGCGGCCGCGCTGCCGCCGAAGCTCACCGTGCCGATGATCCTGTTCTTCCTGCCGGTGCTGTTCGCCATCATTCTGGGGCCGGCCGGCATCCAGATCAGCCAGCGCGGTCTCTTCGGCGACCAGCCGCACGCCAGCAGTGAGTAGGGCGACTGCTATTTGAGGAATGAAAAAACCGCGTCGGTCGACGCGGCTTTTTTTTTGATTCGGTCGCTGTCCTTAGGGTCAGTTCTTCTTCGACTTGCCTTCGGACTTGATCTGGTTCCAGGCATTCTGCTGCGACAGCATCGAACGAAGATAGGCTACGTTGGCCTGGGCCTGTTCGGGCGAAAGCTCCTGGCCGGCGATCTGTTCGGCCTCGTCGAAACGGCCCTGCAGTCCCACAGCCAGCGCGAGGTTCTGGCGAACGCGGCTGTCGGCGCCGGGCTGCGAGACAGCCGAACGCAGGTAGGTTTCTGCCGATTTCAGGTCGCCCTCGAGCACATAGGACATGCCGAGATTGGACAGGATCGAAGGTTCGTTCGGCTGCAGGTCGAGCGCCTTGCGGTAGAGATTGCGGGCTTCCTGCGTCTGGCCGAGCTGGTCGAGGATGGCGGCCTCCGCCGAGACCAGCTTCCAGTCGGGATATTCAGGGGTCTGGGCGCGGCGCACGGCGCTGAGCGCCGGCTGGAGTTCGCCCGATGCTGCCAGTGCCTTGCCATAGGCGGCGAGCACGTCCCGATCCTTGGGATAGCCGATGGCGAGCTTGCGCATCACTGCCAGCGACTGGTCGGTCTGGCCCTTGACCTGAAGGGCGGTTGCGTATTGCAGGGCAACCGGCTTGTTGTTGGGATCGCTGGCATATTTGCGCCCAAGCTCGGTGGAGGAGCCGGGCAGCGAACCGGTCGACATCTGGTCGACTGCGGCGCCCGAGCGCGAGATCGAGCCGGTGGTCATCTTGCTGGTGCCGCAACCGGCGACGCCCGCCATCAACAGCGTCACGAAGGCCGCTCTCGCAAGGCGTTTTCCCGTTGCGTTCATCGAGCGATTGGTCAACATCGGAGCTAGCTCTCCATTCGTCCGCGGCCGTTCGCCGGCCATCTTCCCGCCTTGGAGAAATAATCTGTTAACCCTAACGGATGGTTAAGGGCGTCCTGATGTGACGTGACATCCGACAGCGAAGGATAAGGAAATGCCGGTCGAACTTCTCGATGCCAAGCCAGACGATGCCCTGCCAATCCACCTGGTGGCCAAGGATGGCCTGGAGCAGGCCGGGTTGCAGCCGGCCATACGTGCCTGGGCCGAAGCCAATGGCTTTGCCGGCGAGGCGGGCAAGGTTCTTGCCGTGCCCGGGGTGGACGGCAATCTGGCCGGCGCGCTGTTCGGTACCGGCAAGGACGAGAACGGCCTTGGCTTCGGCGCGCTCGCCCGCGGCTTGCCTGTGGCCAACTGGCACTTTGCCCGGCAGCCGGCCCATCCGGAACTCGCCGCTCTCGGTACGGTCCTCGGCGGTTATGTCTTCACCCGCTACGGCAAGAAGCCGGGCAGGGAACTCGGCCTTTCGGTGCCTGAAGGTGTCGACAGTGCGCGGCTGAAGCGGCTCGTCGATGCAGTTTTTCTCGTTCGCGATCTGGTCAACACGCCGACCAACGACATGGGGCCGTCCGAGCTCGAGGGTGCTGTCAGGGCGCTGGCGCAGCAGCATGGCGGGCAGGTTGCGGTCACGCTCGGCGATGATCTGCTTCGCCAGAATTTCCCGATGATCCACGCCGTCGGCCGCGCTTCCGCCGATGCGCCGCGCCTGATCGACCTGACCTGGGGGGCTGAGGATGCGCCGAAGGTGACGCTGGTCGGCAAGGGCGTGTGCTTCGACACCGGCGGCCTCGACATCAAGCCGGCGTCCAGCATGCTTTTGATGAAGAAGGACATGGGCGGTGCTGCCAATGTCCTCGGCCTCGCCGCGATGATCATGGGCGCGAAACTGAAGGTTCGGCTCCGAGTACTGATCCCGGCCGTCGAGAACTCGATCTCTGCCAATGCGTTCCGTCCCGGAGACGTGCTCCAGAGCCGCAAGGGGCTGACGGTCGAAATCGGCAATACCGACGCCGAGGGACGTCTCGTGCTGGCCGATGCGCTCACACTCGCCGACGAGGAGCAGCCGCATCTGCTGGTCGACATGGCAACGCTGACCGGGGCCGCGCGCGTCGCACTCGGACCGGACTTGCCGCCGTTCTACACCGACGATGAGGCCTTGGCGGCAGAACTGGCTGCGGCATCACTCGCCGTCGAGGACCCTATCTGGCGCATGCCCTTGTGGAAGCCCTACGACGCCAAACTGTCGTCCAAGGTGGCTGACATGAACAATGTCACCACTGACGGTTTCGCCGGCTCGATCACAGCGGCGATGTTCCTCAAGCGCTTCGTCGACAAGACGTCGTCCTGGGCCCATTTCGACATCTTTGCCTGGAACCCGACCGATCGGCCTTACGGTCCCGTTGGCGGCGAGGCGCAGGCCATCCGTGCCTTGGAGAAGGTCATTTCGGCGCGCTTCGGCTGATCGTTCGGCGGGGCGGGGGCTCATACCTTCGCCCTGCCATCGTCTCAAAATCTTCTTGAATGAAACGGAACCGAAACAGATTGTGTGGATGCTGGCGGAATGCCGATCGCGTTGCGCCCGAGCCAGTCGCTGAAACTGCTGCAGCAGTTTGCCTTGTCCGAGGTGCGTGACGACGCGCCCGACCTGACGTTGCGCCAGATGGCGATCCTGTTGACCATCTATCTCGAACCGCCGCCGCACACGGTGCGCGGGCTTGCCGCCAAGCTGAACGTCAGCAAGCCCGTCATCACCCGCGCTCTCGACACTATGGGCGCGCTCAAGCTGGTGTCGCGCCACCGCGACGAGCTCGACAAGCGCAACGTGCTGATCAGGCGCACGGTAGAAGGCGCGCTCTATGTTGAGCGTTTGGGCGATGCTATCATCGCCAAAGCACTGGAGCTTCCGATTTGACCATCCACGACAGCCGCCTTCACGCCTTCCGCCCCGACCTTGCCGATGCTCGCCTTGAGGGGCAGGTTGCAGCCCAGCGCTTCGTCGCCGGCCGACCGGCACGCATTACGGCCTCCGTCGCCGATGTCCGCAAGGCCGGGCGCCCCGATTCGGGTCTCAACACGCAGTTGCTTCACGGCGACGACGTTCTGGTGTTCGACGAGGCCGAAGGGTTCGCATGGCTACAGGCTGAGCGCGACGGTTATGTCGGCTATGTCTCATCGGCCGATCTCGCGCCCCGCACGTTCGAGCCGACGCATCTGGTGACGGCGCTCCGGACCTTCGTCTATCCGGGACCCGATATGAAGTTCCCGCGCGGCGGCCAGCTGTCGATCGGGTCGCGCGTCGCTGTCACCGGTTTTGCCGAGACTCGCGGCACGAGCTACGGCATCCTGCCGTCTGGCGAGGCGATCGTGCTCCAGCATCTGGCGCCGCTGGGAACCACCGCCGACGATTTCGTTGCGGTCGCCGAACGCCTCATCGACACACCTTATCTGTGGGGCGGCTTCAGCGCCTTCGGCATCGACTGCTCGGGCCTCGTCCAGCTGTCGATGCGCATGGCCGGCAACAACGTGCTGCGCGATTCGGACATGCAGGAAGCGTCGCTCGGCACGCTGGTCGACGCCGGTCCTGATTTCTCGCGTCTGGAGCGCGGTGACCTCGTCTTCTGGAAGGGCCATGTCGCCATCATGACCGACACGGAAAACATGATTCACGCCAACGGCCACACCATGACCGTCGCCCGCGAGGGCCTGCGCGCTGCCATCGACCGTATCGGCTATCTCTATGGCGGGCCGACAGGTTTCAGGCGACCATGACTGCTTTCCACTCCCCGTGTACGGGGAGAGGATGCCGGCAGGCAGCTGAGGGGCGGCGCAAGCCTTAGAAGCCTGGTACAGCCCCTCATCCGGCCCTTTGGGCCACCTTTTTCCCGTAAACGGGGAGAAGAAAATTCGCCTCAGTACCCCGCCGCGCGGTCGACCAGGTTTTCCAGGGGGGCGCCGCGTTCAAAGGCGTCCATCTGCTTGAGCATTGGCCCGACGAGATGCGCCGGGTCAGACGTCGCGGCTGCGTGCGGCGTCACATAGACCTTGGGATGTCCCCAGAGCGGGCTGGTCTTGGGCAGGGGTTCGACCTCGAACACGTCGAGGCTCGCTTCCTTCAGCGTGCCGTCGTCGAGTGCGCGCAATATGTCGGCGTCGTGCTGCAGCTTGCCACGGCCAGCATTGATGAGCACGGAGCCGCCGAGCCCGTTGCGCCGGCGCAGTTCCTTGAGCAGCCCGTAATTGACCATGCCCTTGGTCGTGTCGGTTAGAGGCAGCAGCACGACAAGGATGTCGGTGGCGTTGAGGAACGGCACCAGCCCGACATCGCCGGCGAAGGTGGTGACACCTGCGACATCCTGCGGCCTGCGGCTCCAGCCATTGACGCGGAAGCCGATGGCGCTGAGCGCGTTGGCGGCGGCGCGGCCAAGATTGCCCAGCCCCATGATGCCGACGGAGATGTCCTCGGCCGGCCGCTGCGGTGGCTCGTGCCAGACCTTCTTGGTCTGCTGTGCCCGGTAGAGCTGGCCCTGGCGATGATGGTCTAGCACCCGCCACAGCACATATTCGACCATGTGCTGGGTCAAATTGTCGGCGACGACGCGGACGATCGGCACGTCTGGCAGGGTCGTGTCGGCGAAGACATGGTCGACGCCGGCGCCGATCGAGAAGATGGCCTTGAGGTTCGGCAGCTTGGCCAGCAGGCCGGGCCGCTGCTTCCAGACGACCGCATATTCGATGCTGGGATCGGCCTCGCCATTTGGTTCGAGCACCACTTCGCGCTCTTCCGACAGCATCTCGTACCAGCGCTGCGGGCTGAAACCGGTGATTGCGAGAAGTATCTTGCCCTTGGCTGCCATGCTGCTGTCCTGAATGCCCTGCTATTCGCTGACCACGCCCGACGGCGCTGTTTCGATCTTGAACGCCGCCGAGATCAGCGCCCTAGTGTAATCGGTTTGCGGGCGCTCGAAAATCTGCTCGGACGTGCCCGTTTCCACAACCTTGCCGTTGCGCATGACGATGACCTCGTTGGCCAGCGCGCGCACGACCTTGAGATCGTGGCTGATGAACAGATAGGCGAGGTCATGCTTGGCCTGCAGGTTGCGCAGAAGATCGACCACCTGCGCCTGCACGCTCATGTCGAGCGCCGACGTCGGTTCGTCCAGCATGACGAAGCGCGGCTTGAGCACCATGGCGCGGGCTATGGCTATGCGCTGGCGCTGGCCGCCGGAGAATTCATGCGGGTAGCGGAAGCGCGTCTCGGGATCCAGGCCGACCTCGCGCAGCACGTCGACGACCGCCTTGTCGCGCGCCGCGGCGTTGAGGCCGGGCTCGTGGATCTTAAGGCCTTCCTCGATGATGTCGGCTACGGCCATGCGTGGGCTGAGCGAGCCGAACGGGTCCTGGAAGACGATCTGGAGCTCGCGCCGGAGCGGCCGCATGGCGTTGAAACTGAGCTTGTCGATCTCGCGGCCGTTGAAGTCGATCTTGCCTTGCGACGAGATCATCCGCGCCAGTGCGAGGCCGAGCGTGGTCTTGCCCGAGCCGGATTCGCCGACGACGCCGACTGTCTGGCCGGCGCGGACCGCGATGTCGATGCCGTCGACGGCCTTCACATGGTCGACCGTCTTGCGGAAGAAGCCCTGCTTGATCGGGAACCAGACCTTTACGTCGGAGCCGGACATGACCGTCAGCGCCCCGGCATTCGTCTCCGGCGGCTTGCCCTTCGGTTCGGCCGCCAGAAGGTGCTTGGTGTAGCTGTGCTGCGGGTGGGCGAAGATCTCCTTCGTTGGACCCGTTTCCACGATCTTGCCGCGCGTCATCACGCAGACGCGGTCGGCAATGCGGCGGACGATGCCGAGGTCGTGGGTGATGAACAGCATCGACATGCCCTTGCGGGCCTTGAGCTTGGCGAGCAGTTCGAGGATCTGTGCCTGCACGGTGACGTCGAGCGCCGTCGTCGGTTCGTCGGCGATCAGAAGCTCCGGCTCGTTGGCGAGCGCCATCGCGATCATCACGCGCTGGCGCTGCCCGCCCGAAAGCTGATGCGGGAAGGCCTCGAGTCGCTTCCTGGGGTCGCGGATGCCGACCTCTTCGAGCAGTTCGAGCGTGCGGGCCTTCGCCTGCTTGTCGCCCATACCCTGGTGCAGGGACAACACTTCGACGATCTGCCGCTCGATGGTGTGCAGCGGATTGAGCGAGGTCATCGGCTCCTGGAAGATCATGGTGATCTTGTTGCCGCGCACCTTGCGCAACGCATTCTCGTTCAGGGCGAGCAGATCCTGGCCGCCAAACATGATGCGGCCAGATGGGTGGCTCGCAGGCGGGTAGGGCAGCAGCTTCAGCACCGAAAGTGCGGAGACCGATTTGCCCGAGCCGGATTCGCCGACCAGCGCCACGGTCTCGCCCTTGGCGATGTCGAACGAGATGTTGTCGACGGCGACAGTCGTCGTACCGCCCTGGGCGAAGGCGACTGTCAGGTCCTGGACGGAAAGGAGAGGGGACATACTCACTTGAATGTCTTCCTCGGATCGAAGGCGTCGCGCACCGCTTCACCGGCAAAGATGAGCAGCGACAGCATCAGCGAGATGACCACGAAGCCTGACAGGCCGAGCCACGGTGCATTGAGGTTGCGCTGCCCCTGCTTGAGCAACTCGCCGAGCGAGGCCGAACCGGGCGGCAGGCCGAAGCCGAGGAAATCGAGCGAGGTCAGCGTCGAGATAGAGCCGTTGAGGATGAAGGGCAGGAAGGTCAACGTCGCCACCATCGCGTTGGGCAGAAGGTGGCGGAGCATGATCGTCCGGTTGGGTACGCCGAGCGCGCGCGCCGCATTCACATATTCGAAGTTGCGGGCGCGCAGGAATTCGGCGCGCACCACGCCCACCAGCGCCACCCAGGAGAATATCAGCATCAGTCCGAGCAGGATGAAGAAGCCCGGTGGTAGGATGGCGGACACGATCAGCAGCAGATAGAGCACTGGGATCGCCGACCAGATTTCGATGAAGCGTTGGAACAGAAGGTCCGTCCAGCCGCCAAAATAGCCCTGCATGGCACCGGCCGTCACGCCGACCATCGCCGAGCCCAGCGTCAGCGTCAGGCCGAACAGCACCGAGATGCGGAAGCCATAGATGACGCGGGCCAGCACGTCGCGGGCCTGGTCGTCCGTGCCGAGCCAGTTCCAGTTGCCGACGGTGCAGTTGGGGTCGTCCACGCCCTGCGTGTAGCGCTGGCAGCGCACCTCCTTGGGGTACAGCCAGGATGGCTTTGCCGGTGCTGCCTCGGGAATCTCGTTGTTGGTGGTACGGTAGGAATATCGGATCGGCGGCCATATCGCCCAGCCATCGGCAGATATCGCCTCCTGCACCACGGCCATGCGGTAGTCGGTGATCGGCAGGAAGCCGTCGGCGCCGAGGAACGTCTCCTCCGGATAATCGCTGACGATGGGCGAGAAGAATTCGCCCTTGAAGCGGATCAGAAGCGGCCGGTCGTTGGCAATGAGTTCCGAGAACAGCGACAGCACGAACAGGACGAGGAAGATCCACAGCGACCAGTAGCCGCGCTTGTTGGCCTTGAAACTGTGCCAGCGACGCTTGTTGAGCGGTGAGAGCCAGGCCCGCTTTGCCGGCGGTGTCATCGTGTCGGTCGCGGACATCAGACGTCCCTCCGCTCGAAGTCGATGCGGGGATCGATCCAGGTATAGGTGAGGTCAGAGATCAGGCTGACGAACAGGCCCATCAGGGAGAAGATGTAGAGATTGGCGAAGACGACAGGATAATCGCGGTCGAGCACCGAGCGGAAGCCGAGCAGACCGAGGCCGTCGAGCGAGAAGATGTTTTCGATCAAAAGCGAGCCGGTGAAGAAGGCCGAGATGAAGGCGCCCGGAAAGCCGGCGATCACGATCAGCATCGCGTTGCGGAACACGTGGCCGTAAAGCACTTGCCGCTCGGACAGGCCTTTGGCGCGGGCGGTGACGACATATTGCTTGCGGATTTCGTCGAGGAACGAATTCTTGGTCAGAAGCGTCGTGGTGGCAAAGGCCGACAGCACGAGTGCGGTGAGCGGCAGCGTGACGTGCCAGAGATAGTCGAGGATCTTGCCGCCCAGCGACAGCTGGCTGAAGTTCTCCGACGTCAGGCCGCGCAGCGGGAACCAGTCGAAGAACGAGCCGCCGGCAAACAGCACCATCAACAGGATGGCAAACAGGAAGGCGGGGATGGCGTAGCCGACGATGACGACGCCGCTGGTCCAGATGTCGAAGGTGGAACCGTCCTTCACCGCCTTGCGGATGCCGAGCGGAATCGAGATCAGGTAGGACAACAGCGTGATCCAGATGCCGAGCGAGATCGACACCGGCATCTTCTCCAGGATCAGGTCGATCACCGAGATGTCGCGGAAGTAGCTGTCGCCGAAATCGAAGCGGATGTAGTTCCACATCATCATGCCGAAGCGTTCGAGCGGCGGCTTGTCGAAGCCGAACTGCTTTTCGAGCTTGGCGATGAATTCGGGGTCCAGCCCCTGCGCGCCGCGATACTTGGACGTGGTCTCGCCGCCGGCAACGTCGAAATTGGTGTGGCCGCCGACGTCGCCGCCGCCACCCGACAGACGGTCGCCGGCGTCGCCGCCCTGGCCGGTCAGCTTGGCGATGACCTGTTCGACCGGTCCGCCGGGCGCGAACTGGATGACGGCGAACGAGATTGCCATGATGCCGATCAGCGTCGGGATCATCAGAAGGATGCGCCGGAGGATATAGGCGCCCATCAGGCGATGCTCCCATGTGCAAACGGGGCTTCAGGAGCAGTCATTTCAGGTCTTGCCAATACGTGCAGCCTTGTCCTTGTCGAACCACCACATGGCCTCGACGGGAAAGCCGAAGTCCGGCTTCGGCTCCTTATAGCCGAACATGTCCCAGAAGGCGGCGCGGTGATTCGCCGAAAACCAATTTGGAATCCAGTCTAGCCGGGCGCGCAAGACCCGGTCGAGCGCACGCATTGCCGCTGTCAGCGCAGCCCGGTCGCCGGCCGCCCCGACCGCGTCGATGAGCGCATCGATGGCGGGATCAGCGGTGCCCGGAAGATTGGTCGAGCCCTGCAGGTTGGCCGAGCGCGAGTGGAACAGCCCGTCGATCTCGTCGCGGCTCGGCGTCGCCGAAAACGATGCCGCAGCCGATATGGCGTCGTAGTCGAAACTCGTCTGCCGCGCCTGGTACTGGGTCGAATCGACCATGCGTACCGAGGCGTCTATACCGATGGCCTTCATGTTCTCGACCCATGGCGAGAAGACCCGGACAAAACTGTCGTCGTCGACCAGCATTTCAAGGGTCAGTGCCTCGCCCCTGGCGTTGCGCAGGCTACCGCCCTGGCGGCTCCAGCCGGCGTCCGCCAGCAGCCGCGAGGCAGTGGCAAGCATCTTTCGGTCGCGGCCTGAGCCATCGGAGGCCGGCTGCACCAAGGCTTCGCCGAAGGCTTCGTCGGGGATCTTGCCGCGCAGGGGGTCGAGCAGCGCCAGCTCGGCAGGCGAGGGCAGGCCTTCGGCGCGGAAGTCCGATCGCTCGAAGGTCGACTGCGAGCGCTGGTAAGCGTCATAGAAGAGATTGCGGTTGGTCCATTCGAAGTCGAAGCACAGCGCAATGGCGCGCCGCACGCGGGGATCGCGGAAGCGTTCGCGCCGCTGGTTGACCGCCAGGGCCTGCATCGACGGCCGCTTTTCGCTCGGAAACTCCCGCTTCACCACCTTGCCCGAGGTGAAGGCGGGGAAGTCGTAACCGGTGGCCCAGATGCGCGAGGTGAACTCCTGGCGGAAAAAGATGTCACCCTTCTTGAAGGCTTCGAAGGCCGCCTGCCGGTCCTGGTAGAATTCGATGCGAATGCGGTCGAAATTGTAGAGCCCGCGACTGACGGGCAGGTCGCTGGCCCAATAATCGGCGACGCGCTCATATTCGATCGCCTGGCCGGCAAAGACGCGGCCGACCTTGTAGGGGCCCGAGCCGAGCGGCGCTTTCATCTGCGAAGCGTCGAAGGGGTTGGTTTCGAAGAAGGCCTTGGCCGGTATCGGATAGGTGGCGATGTCGAGGATGGTGCGGTCCGACTGCTTGCCGTCGAAGCTGAGCCGAAGCGTGTGTGGGTCGAGTGCCTTGGCCTCCTTGAGGTGGCTGAGCGGCAGGAGCAGGCTGGGATGCCCGTCCTTCTTGAACAGATCGAAGGCGAAGGCGGCGTCTTCGGCGGTGAACGGCGTGCCGTCATTGAAGCGCGCCTCGGGCCTCAGCGCGAAGTCGAAGCTGTTGCGGTTGTCGGAGATCGTTACCGATTGCGCCAAAAGGCCATAGATCGCGTCGGGCTCGTCGATCGCCCGCACCATCAGGGAATCGAAGCACATTTCCATGCGCGGCGGCGCGTCGCCGCGGGCAACGAAGGTGTTGAGCGTGTTGAAGGTGAGCGGGCTCTGGTTGAAGTACCAGTAGGCGGGTGAGAAGTTGAACGTGCCGCCCTTGGGCGCGTCGAGATTGACGAAGTCGAAGTGAGTGAAATCAGGGCCGTATTTCAGGTCGCCGAAGGCGGACAGCCCGTGCAGGCCGGTGCCGGTCGGACTTGCGGCGAAGACGCGGCTCGGGATGAGCGGGGCGGCGATGGCCGCCGCACCCAGTGCCAGGAATTCCCTGCGGGGAAGGCGCGTGTTCAATTGACGCCCTTGTACTTGGCGGCCAGCGCCGCTTCCTTGTCCTTGTCGATCCACCAGGAATCGAGGTCCACGCCAATGTAGCTTGGCTGCTTCTCGGGAATGCCGAATTTGTTCCAGTAGGCGATGCGCACTTTCCCCAGGTGCCACTGCGGGACCATGTAGTAGTTCCACAGGAGAACCCGGTCGAGCGCATGGGTGGCGGCCAGCAGGTCGTCGCGGTCGGTAGCGAAGATGACGCGTTCGACGAGCGCATCGACGACCGGGTCCTTGATGCCGGCGAGGTTGCGCGATCCGGGCGTGTCGGCGGCCTTGGAGCTGAAGAAGTCGCGCTGCTCGTTTCCGGGCGACTGCGACTGCTGGAAGCCCGACAGCGCCAGCATGTCGAAATCGAACGAGCGGGTACGGTTGATGTACTGGCTCTCGTCGATGATACGCAACGTCGCGTCGATGCCTAGGCGGCGCAGGCTGTCGATAAACGGCGTTGCCACGCGTTCGTCGATGGGGTCGTTGCCAAGGAACTCGATGGTGAACTGCTCGCCGGTCTTTTCATTGACCATCTTGCCGCCGCGGTTCACCCAGCCGGCTTCCTTGAACAACTGAACGGCGCCGCGCAGGTTTTCGCGGCCTGCCTGCGGCGTGTCGTAGAGCGGCAGCTTGAATTCCTGGGTGAACAGTTCTGGCGGCAGCTTGTCGCGGAAGGGCTCGAGTATCTCGAGTTCCTTGCCTTGCGGGATGCCGCTGGAGGCAAGCTCGCCGCCTTCGAAGTAGCTGTCTGTGCGCTTGTAGGCGCCAAAGAAGATGTTGCGGTTCATGGTCTCGAAATCGAAGGCCATGGTGAGCGCCTTGCGCACGCGCGGATCCTGGAACTGCGGCCGGCGCGAGTTCATCACATAGGCCTGCATCGGCTGCCCCGACGTCGTCGCATACTCGACCTTGGTGACGTCGCCAGCCTGGAAGGCCGGGAATGTATATTCGGTCGCCCAGCGTTTTGCGCTCGACTCGGCGCGGACATCCTGGAAACCACCCTTGGTGAATGCCTGCCAGGCGGCATTGTCGTCGAGGAAATAGATGTAGCGCCGCTTGTCGAAGTTCTCGCGGCCGACCTTCACCGGCAACTGCGCGCCCCAATAATCGGGCACGCGCTCCCAGACGATCTCCGAGCCCGGCTTGTAGCTCGAAATCTTGTAGGCGGCCGAGCCGAGCGGCGGTTCCTGCGTCGGGCGGGTGATGTCGCGCTTCTTGCCTGAAGCGTCGGTGCCCTCCCACCAGTGCTTGGGCAGAACCACGAGGTCGCCCATGATCTTGGGCAGCTCGCGGTTGCCCTTCTGGTCGAAATGGAACGTCACCTCGCGTTCGCCGGTGGCGACCGCCTCGGTCACATTGGCGTAGTACTTGTTGTAGAGCGGGCTGTTGGCCTTCAGCGTCTTGAACGACCAGATGACGTCGTCGACGGTGATTGGCTGTCCGTCATGCCATTTGGCGCGCGGGTCGAGACGATAGGTCGCCGAGGAAAAGTCCGCAGGGAACTTGTAGGCATCGGCGACGAGCGGATGACTGACGCTGCCTTCGTCGACCGACTGCTCCATCAGCGTGTCGTACAAAAGGCCGCCGCCGAAGCCGGCGAAGCCCGCTGCCGGATTGCCGGGCACGATGTAGGGATTGAAGCTGTCGAAGGTGCCTGATGTCGTCGTATTTAGCGTGCCGCCCTTGGGCGCATTCGGATTGACGTAGTCATACTGCTTGAAGTCGTCGCCATATTTCGAGGCGCCGATCAGCGCCGAACTCGTGTGCCACTCGCCGTCCTCGGCATGTGCCGGCATCCAGGCGCCCGAAAGAAGCACAGCCGCCATGCCGGCTGCTGCGATTGTCCTGTTCAGGCATGCCTTCATGGAGCTCCCCTTGGATCGTTATCTGGCGACACTCTAATTCATTCGCCGCGCATGGAAACTGCGGGCCCGACGATTGTCGTCGCTTGTTTGCCGAACATAACAAAAAAGCCGGGCTGAACCCGGCTTTTTCAAGATGCGTCGATGACAATTTGTTCAGTGGGACGTCGCCGGAGCCGCGCCCTCGGCAGGCTTGGCCTCGCCATTTGCCGGCGCAGCAGGTGCTGCACCTTCGGCTGGGGCCGGGGCGGCGCCGGCAGGTGCGGGAGCTGTACCTTCCGCCGGAGCGGCGGCAGGCGTCGCAGCCGGAGCAGCGCCCGGGGCCGGGAGCGGAGCCGGGCTGTCCGACTGCGAGTTCAGGTAGGCGATCAGGTTGGCGCGCTCGTCATCCTTCTTGATGCCGGCGAAGCCCATCGCGGTGCCCTTGATGTAGGCCTTGGGCGAGGTCAGGAAGTGGTTGAGGTGCTCGAAGTCCCAGACAACCGTGCTGCCCTGCGAGAATTCCTTCATGCCGCCCGAATAGGCGAAACCTTCATGCGAGGCCATCGGACGATTGACGACGCCCCAGAGGTCCGGGCCGACCTTGTTGGGGCCACCCTTCTCGATGGAGTGGCAGGCGGTGCACTTCTTGAAGACGGCAGCGCCCGCCTCGGCGTTGGCGCTGGCCAGCAGCTGGGCGATCGGCACGGCCGCCGCTGCAGCTTCGCCGCCACCGGCGCCAGCACCGGCCTCTTCGGCCGCTTCGATGGTGAAGCCCGGCTTTTCCGGAACCGGCGACGCGAAGATCGCATCCGACACCAGCGAGATCGAGAAGACCACGAAGGCCGTGCCCAGCAGACCGCCGAGCACCTTGTTCATTTCGAATGAGTCCATACGCCCCTGGCTCCCTTATCCGACAGCTCGCTGTCCTCTGCGACCGCTGCCGTGCGTCGGTAATGTCTATAGCCCGGCCGGACCGGGTCAAATCGCGCGGAAACTAGGTCTTTTGCTTGCCGGTTGCAACACATATAAGGGCGCTTCCAGTGAGACTTTTTGACACTTTCCAGCAGCCTTCGAGACAGCCGACCAATCAATGTCCACCCTTGTCCTGATCCCCGCCAGAATGGCCTCTACGCGCTTGCCGGGCAAGCCGCTCGCCGATATCGCCGGCCGCCCGATGATCGTCCATGTTGCAGCGCGCGCCACAGAAAGCGGTCTCGGCCGTGTCGTGGTCGCCACCGACACCGAGGCCGTCGCCGAGGCAGTGAGGGCGCAAGGCTTCGAGGCGGTGATGACCCGAGCCGACCATGAGTCGGGCTCCGACCGCATCTTCGAGGCGCTGACCAAGCTCGATCCCAAGAGTGAGGTCGAGACCATCGTCAATGTCCAGGGTGACCTGCCGACCATCGATCCAGGTATTATCCAGGCGGCGCTGAGGCCGCTGGAGAACGCTGTCGTCGACATCTCGACGCTTGGCGTGGAGATCACGCGCCAGGAGGAAAAGGTCGATCCGAACGTACCCAAGATCATCGGCTCGCCGTTGTCGGCCGAGCGCATGAGGGCACTCTACTTTACCCGCGCCACGGCACCGTGGGGCGACGGCCCGCTCTACCACCACGTCGGGCTCTATGTTTACCGCCGCACCGCACTCGAACGCTTCGTCAGTCTCAGCCCGTCGCCGCTCGAAAAGCGCGAGAAGCTGGAGCAATTGCGGGCGCTGGAGGCGGGCATGCGCATCGACGTCGAGATCGTCGACACCGTGCCGCTCGGCGTCGACACGCCCGAACATCTCGAGCGCGCCCGCGAACTTCTTTCAAAATAGAAAAGACAGGCCAGCCATGCCGACGACGACCAACAAGATCTCCTTCCAGGGCGAGCCGGGCGCCAATTCCGACACAGCCTGCCGCAACATGTTTCCCGACATGGAGCCGCTGCCCTGCGCGACCTTCGAGGACGCTTTCAATGCGGTGGAGACCGGCAAGGCCGACCTGGCGATGATCCCGATCGAGAACACGATCGCCGGTCGCGTCGCCGACATTCATCATCTCTTGCCGGAATCGAAGCTGCACATCGTCGGCGAATATTTCCTGCCGATCCATTTCCAGCTGATGGTCCTGCCGGGCGTGCAGCGCTCGGAGATCAAGACCGTGCATAGCCACATCCATGCGCTCGGCCAGTGCCGCAAATACATCCGCAAGAACGGCTGGAAGCCGGTCGTGGCGGGCGACACCGCCGGCGCCGCCAAGCTGGTGTCGGAGGTCAAGGACCGGACGATGGCGGCCCTTGCGCCGCGTCTCGCCGCCTCGCTCTACAGCCTCGACATGCTTGAAGAGAATGTCGAGGACACCGACACCAACGTTACCCGCTTCGTGGTGCTGACCAAGAACAAGCAGTGGGTCGAACGTCCGAGCCCTGATGCCAAGATGATGACGACCTTCATCTTTCGCGTCCGCAACGTGCCGGCCGCGCTCTACAAGGCGATGGGCGGTTTCGCCACCAATGGCGTCAACATGACCAAGCTGGAGAGCTACCAGCTGGGCGCCTTCACCGCGACGCTGTTTTATGCCGACATCGAGGGCCACCCTGATGATGCTGGCGTTGCGCATGCGCTGGAGGAGCTGCGCTTCTTCTCGCGCGAAGTGCGCATCCTCGGCGTCTACCCGGCGAGCGATTCCCGCGACGAGTGGAAGGTCGCCGACTGACCGGTCATCCGCCGCTCTCTAAACCTCGTCCGCCCAGGCGCGGATGAGGTGATGGGCGATGGCGTGGCGCGGCGGCACCCTCAGTTCGCCCGGATGGATGCCCGAGAGCATCTGTAGGACTTCCTCGCGCGAAAACCAGCGGCAGTCCTCGAGTTCGTCGGTGTCGGCGACGATATCCTCGTTCAGCGCCTCGCCGAAGCAGCCGATCATCAGCGAATAGGGGAATGGCCAGGGCTGGCTGGCGTAGTAGACGACACGGCCGAGGCGGATGCCCGCTTCCTCGAAGGTTTCGCGGCGTACCGCGGCCTCGATCGTCTCGCCGGGCTCGATGAAACCGGCCAGCGCCGAATACATGTTGGGCTGGAAATGGCGGCCGCGGCCGAGCAGGCACTTGTCGCCCGCAACCGTCAGCATGATCGCCACCGGATCGGTGCGTGGGAAATGTTCGGTGGCACAGGCGGTGCAGACCCGCTTGTAGCCGCCCGCCCGCATCTCTGAAGGCGCGCCGCAACGGCCGCAGAAACGGTGGCTGGCGTGCCAGGCGAGCAGGGCAGCCCCCTGTGCCAGCGCGCCAAGCGCTGCCTCGTCGACGATGGCCTGCGTCACCACGGAGCGGAAATCGACCGACTTCAGCGGTGCAGGCACGCTGTCCGGTTCGATGCCGACAGGCACCGCGAGCGTCGCTGTGCCGTCCGTGCGGCCGAGCAGTACCGCATCGTCCAGCCGACCGCCCAGCATCCTTGCCGTGGCCAATTGAAAGTAGGGATTTGCCATATCATTGGCGAAGTCGATGACCAGCCGGCCGGAGGCAACCAGAAGCAGGCGCGTTGCGGGCTCGGCGAGCGCCAGCCGGGCGGAATCGTCGCTGCGCTTCTCCGACTGGCGGTCGATGAGGTTGCCGGCAAAGCCGATGAACTGGCTCGCCTCCCGTTCGGGTGCGTTGGACAGGCTGAAGGGCATTTGGGAACTCTGTGAAATGAAGCGCTAGAGAGCAGTCTTGATGCTCTCTGCGAAGCGGTGGAGATCGTCGCTGCGGTAGGGTTCGCGCACGCCGTGCCCCCAGACAGGGCCAGGCCAACCCGGATCGCCCTCGGAGCGGGCAACGATGTGGAAGTGCAGCTGGCGCACGATGTTGCCGAGCGCGCCGCTGTTGATCTTGGTACAGCCGGTCACGCGTTTCAGCGCGTTGGCCACCATGTTGCTCTCGAAGGTGAGCATGGCCTGGTCGAGCGGGGTCAGGTCGTGCAGTTCCTCGATGCCGAGGCGCTGCGGCACCAGAATCAGCCACGGCCAGCGCTTGTCGTTCATGATGCGTAACTCGCACAACCCGAGCCACATCAAGGGCTCGCTGTCGGTGTCCAGACGCGAGTCCAGCGCAAACCCGGTGTTGAGCACCGACATCATTGGCGTTTCCCTTGTTTCTTCAAAAGCTAGAGCGTGGCCGCAATGGCTGCAAGCGAATCATTGAGATTGCGATGCCATGCTGTGCCGTGATGCTGATATGGTGTCGATGCACTGATATGCACTGAACGGAGGTCGCGATGTTGGCCGGTCAGATCGCACTTGCCTGTGCCGCAGCCTTTGCCGGTGCTGCATTCTACATCAATTTTGCCGAACAGCCCGCACGTCTAGGCCTCGACGACAAAAATCTGCTGGAGCAATGGAAGCCGAGCTACGCTAGGGGCTTCGTCATGCAAGCGAGCCTGGCTGTCGTGTCGGGGCTGTTGGGCCTGCTCGCCGTCTGGCTTTCGGCCGATTGGCGCTGGATCGTCGGCGCGCTGCTGATGCTCGCCAACTGGCCCTATACGCTGCTGGTGATCCTGCCCACCAACAAGCAGATCGAGGCGATAGCAAGCGACGATGCCGGCACGGCTTCGCGCACTCTCATCATGCGCTGGGGCACCTTGCATGCCGTTCGCACCGCGCTTGGCTGTGCGGCGGCAGTCGCCTATCTCTGGGCGCTCAATTCACAGGGCTTCTGAGGCGGTTCGGCGCACCTCCTCCAATCGCCGGCCTGGCTCTTGCAATTGGGCGAACAATTGCCGATATGGAGGTTGGGAGGTTGGTGGTGGACGATCCACTCGCCAACCGGGTCAGGTCCGGAAGGAAGCAGCCCTAACGAGCCCGGAACGGGTCATTGTTCCAGCCTCCCGCCTCTTCGCCCTTCTCCGCGTCATTGACGGCGTCCAGCCGTGCGGGCGAAACTCGTTTCGCGGAATCGACCCGACGGCGGTCGGGCAGGGGCGCCAGGACCACTAGGCGAGCGAACGGGGCGGATGAGCGAAGCCGGACAAACCGATAAGAGCAAGAACGGCGCCTACCGCGTCCTTGCGCGCAAATATCGCCCAGCAGATTTTGCGGCCCTCGTCGGCCAGGAGCCGATGGTCCAGACGCTGACGAATGCGTTTGCCACCGGCCGCATCGCGCAAGCCTGGATGCTGACCGGCGTCCGTGGAGTCGGCAAGACGACCACAGCCCGCATCCTCGCCCGTGCGCTCAACTACAAGACGGCTGATATCGACCGTCCGTCGGTCGACCTGACCATTCCCGGCGAGCACTGCCAGGCGATCATGGAAGGCCGCCATGTCGATGTCATCGAGATGGACGCGGCCTCTCATACAGGTATCGACGACATCAGGGATATCATCGAGCGCGTCCGCTACGCCCCGGTGTCGGCCCGCTACAAGGTCTATATCATCGACGAGGTGCATATGCTCTCGACGCAGGCCTTCAATGGCCTGCTGAAGACGCTCGAGGAGCCGCCGCCTCACGTCAAGTTCATCTTCGCCACCACCGAGATCCGCAAGGTTCCGATTACGGTGCTGTCGCGCTGCCAGCGCTTCGACCTGCGCCGTATCGACGCCGGCAAGCTCGTTGGCCACCTCTCCAACATCGCTCGCCAGGAAGGCATCGAGGTCGAGGACGACGCGCTCGCTATGGTCGCTCGCGCGGCTGAAGGTTCGGCGCGCGATTCGCTGTCGATCTTCGATCAGGCTATTGCCCACGGCGCCGGCAAGGTCACGGCGGAGGCCGTGCGTGCCATGCTCGGCCTCGCCGATCGTGCCCGCGTCGTCGACCTGTTCGAAAACGTCATGAAGGGCGATGTCGCGGCGGCTCTCGATGAACTCAGGGCGCAATACGACACCGGCGCCGACCCGGTCGCCGTGCTCAACGACCTTGCCGAATTCACCCATCTCGTCACACGCCTGCGCTTTGTGCCGACGGCAGCCGACGATGCGTCGCTGTCCGAGGACGAGCGCAAGCGCGGCCTGGAATTTGCGCAATCGCTCTCGGTCCGCGTGCTGTCACGCGCGTGGCAGATGCTGCTCAAGGGCATTCCCGAGGTGCAGTCGTCCAACCGGCCCGTGAGTGCCGCCGAAATGGTGCTGATCCGGCTGGCGCACGCCGCCGACCTGCCCACCCTCGACGAGGCGTTGAGATCGCTCGGCGATGCGCCGTCGCAGCCGGCAGGTGGCCCGCGCAATGGCGGCATGCCGGCAGGCGGCGGCAACGGTGGTCCGGCTGCGTCCGCCGTGTCGCAGGCGCGCATGCCGGTGACCAATGGCGGCGGCCAGGCGATGCGGCTGGTCGAGGCTGCGCCCGCGCCGGTGGCCTTTGCCGCGCCTCAGCCGCAGCCCGAACCCGTTGTCGACGCGGTGCCGGTGCGGTCGATGACCGAGCTTGCCAATCTGGCCGAGGCCAATCGCGAGATGGCCTTCAAGGTGCTGATCCGCCGCGCCGTGCGCCCGGTCCGCATCGAGCCGGGGCACATGGAAGTCAGCCTGACCAACGATGCCCCCAGGACTTTCCTCAACGACCTGACGGTCAAGCTCAAGGCCTGGACAGGCCGCCATTGGCTGGTGTCGCTGTCGAAGGAAGAGGGCGGGCCGACGCTGGCCGAGATCGAGGCCACCAAGCGCGAGGTCGCCCTGACCGACGCCAAGGCTGACCCGACAGTGGCAGCGATTCTGGCGCGCTTTCCCGGTGCCAAGATCATCGACGTACGGTTGCCGACGACGCCGGAGGCTGTGGATGCGGATACCGACGCCGAACCGCTGCCCGATCCGGGCATCGGGTTCGACAATGACGATGACGACCCGTTCTGAGACGAAAAGGACAAGACCATGAAGGATCTGCTCGGCCTTATGGGCAAGGCGAAGGAAATGCAGGCCAAGATGCAGGCCATGCAGGAAGAGATCGCACTGCTTGAGATGACCGGCCAGGCCGGCGGCGGCCTGGTGACGGTAACGCTGACCGGCAAGTCCGAGATGAAGGCGCTGAAGATCGACCCGTCGCTGGTCAAGGAAGGCGAGGGCGAGATCATCGAGGACCTGATCGTCGCCGCCCACAACGATGCCAAGGCCAAGGTCGAGGCAGCGATGCAGGAAAAGACCAAGGCTCTGACCGCCGGCCTGCCGATCCCGCCCGGCATGAAGCTGCCGTTCTAAAACGAGCGAATAGCGAACAGGGAATAGTGGCGCTTGGTTTTCAGGCGCCATTTCTCTTTGGACTGTTCGCTACAGATATTCCTGCCATCTGCGGGCGGTGACTTGCGGCTGCAGCCCTATGTCCTCCCATAGGCTTGATGGAGGGCGAACAGAACGCCGAGGTTTGCGCCGGCGCACTGTAATTTTGACGTAGTGAACAATTCTCTTCATGAAGGTTGAGGCGATGGCTTTCATGAAGGGCACTATCGTGCCATGCTTTTGTTCAGTAAAATGAAGTGTCCTCAGCGAGATACATGAGGAAAATTCATGCTGATTGCGCCGGGTCAGATACCTCCATTCCAGACGCTTCGGGCGTTTGTCGCGGTCGCGCGAGCGAAAAGCTTCACCAAGGCAGCCGACGTCCTGGGTGTCACCCAAACCGCCGTCAGCCATCAGATTGCACAGCTCGAGGGCTGGATCGGCGCCCCTCTCTTCTCACGCGACAGGAACGGCGTCCTGCCGACAAGGCTCGGCAACGAGCTGCTGCCCGATGTCTCCTCGCTGCTTGAAAATCTGTCTGATGTTCTGGGGCGCGCCCGCCGAGGCAGTTCCGCGAGCCGCAGGCTCAGGGTGTCGACGTCGCCCGAGTTCTCGTCGCAGTGGCTGGCGCCAAGGCTGCAGCAATTCTGCGCTGCCCATCCCGATATCGACCTGAGCGTGACGGTCGAATATCGCCGGACCCGGTTCGCCGCCGATGAGGTCGATGTCGCGATCTGGCTGGCCGGACCGGTGGCGGAACATGGCGCTGAGCCGCTGACCAACGACGAGGAATTCGTGGTTTGCGCGCCGATTCTGGACCGGGCGTTGCCGGAGAAGGACGGACTCACCGCAGCCCCGCTGCTGCGCTACGCCGGAGCGCGTCACACCGTCCTCGACTGGGGGCGGTGGCATGGCCAGATGTACGACCGGTCGCAGGCGGCGCCGGTCGAGGATTTCGACAGCGGACCGTGCTACCCGACTTTTGCGGAAATGCTGGAGGCGTGCCGCGGAGGCGAGGGCTTCGCTCTCGTCCGAAGCTCGCTGGTCGCCTCCGACCTGCGCGCCGGACATCTCGTCCGCTGCTTCTCGGAAAGCACGGTTTCGGATCTTCAATATCAGCTGGTGGTGAGCCCGGAACGGCGACGCGACGCCGAGGTGCTGGCATTTCGAACTTGGCTGTTCGCCGAGATGTCGGCAGCGCACAAAAGCTAGGCGCTGCCGGCCAGCCTGCCGCGCCGTCAGGTCCTAGAACTGCGTCACCACGCTGATTCCCAGTCCCTCGAAGCGGTCCATGGCCATCAGCGCCTGAGGCACCTCATCGAGGCCGATGTGCCTGCCTATGAGCATCTGCGGGGCAAGTTTGCCCACCTCGATCATCTGCATCATCGCTTCGTAGCGGAAGGCCTGCATGCCGTGGCTGCCGACGATTTCGAGTTCGTGGGCGATCACCTTGCCCATCGGGATCTTCGGATCGGCGTGGTCGCCGAGCATCAGCCCGACCTGGACATGGCGGCCGCGGCGCCGGAGATTGGCGATCGAGTTGTAGCAGGTGGCGGGGTGGCCGAGCGCGTCGAGCGAAAGATGCGCGCCGCCGGCAGTGAGTTCCCGCACCGCGCCGACCACGTCGGTCTCGCGCGCCGCGTTGATGGCCGCCACCGCGCCCATCCTGCGGGCGAAGTCGAGCTTGTCATCGGAGAGATCGATGGCAATGACATTCGCCCCGGCTGCCGCCGCGATCATGATGGCCGACAGGCCGACGCCGCCGCAGCCATGGACTGCCACCCATTCACCCGGCTTGACCCGGCCTTGATCGATGACCGCTCGGAACGAGGTGACGAAGCGGCAGCCGAGGCTGGCTGCCGTGACGAAATCCATGCTGTCGGGCAGTCGCACCAGGTTGGTATCGGCGAAGTCGACGGCGACATGTTCGGCGAACGAGCCCCAGGCGGTGAAGCCGGGCTGGAACTGGTGCTCGCAGACCTGGTGGTTGCCTGAGGTGCATTCGAAGCAGCGGCCGCAACCGCCGACGAACGGCACCGTCACCCGGTCGCCGGCCTTCCAGCGCGTGACCAGCGGCCCCGCCGCCACGACGATGCCCGCGAGCTCGTGGCCAGGCACATGCGGCAAAACGATGTCCGGATCGTGTCCCATCCAGCCATGCCAGTCGCTGCGACAGAGCCCGGAGGCCTCGACCTTGATGACCACGCCGCCGGATGCCGGCGCCGGATCGGCGACCCGCTGGACGCTGGGCGCCTGGCCGAACTGCTCGAAAAGCACTGCTTTCATTGCGCGATTTCCCGTTTCGCCTGCCATTTTGCACGGCCATTACCCGCGATCCTAGACGACGGCGACCGGCTTTCGCGAGCCCCGACAGGCAGCCACCCGGCGCTTGGCCATCTTTTTGCCCGAAAATGCGGGATTCTAGCCTCATTCCGGGGTTCGTGGCGGGCTTTGGAGAGGGGCGCTTTTGATCGCCATGAGATGGAAGATGCCGATTCTGGTCGGCGTCGTCGCATCCCCGTTTGTCGTGTCCGGCTGCACCACAAGCAAGTTGACTGACGGGGTCACAACCAGCTCGGTCAGGTCCTATGGCTACAGCGCCAAGGACAAGGAATGCCTGGCCAGGGCCATGTTCTTCGAATCCAATCGCTCGAGCCGCGATGGCCTTGTGGCTGTCGGCTCGGTTGTCATGAACCGCCTGAAATCGGGCGAGTATGGCGACAGCGTATGTGGCGTCGTCGGCCAGAAGGGCCAGTTCGCGCCCGGGGTGCTGTCCAAGCCGATGAATTCCGCAGCACTGCCGGACGTGCAGGCTGCGGCGGACGCCGTGCTCAAGGGCGAGCGCCACCCAAAGGTTACGCCCAGCGTCATGTTCTTCCACACTGCGGGCCTAAAGTTCCCCTACAAGAACATGCATTACACCACGGTTGCCGGCGGCAACGCCTTCTACGAGAAGCGCAGCCGCAGGAAACCGTTCCCGGGTGCGCCCGATCAGCAGGAGATGCTCGTCGCTTCAGCCGACCAGCAAACATTGCCCGGCATCAACGACAACAGCCCCGTCACCGTCGCCTCGGCGGCGACCGATGCATCTCTGGCCAGCGCCATGTCGTTTGAGGCGAGCCCCAAGCAGGCCGACGCCATTGGCGCGCTGATCGCTGCGCAGGACCGGCCGATGAATAAGTGAACAGGGAATAGCGAATAGTGAGTAGGGGTGTGCCCCGGCGGCGGTCGTGCTTCTTCACTATTCGCTACTCACTATTCACCAGTCGCTTTATACCCCTCACATGTCCAAGAGAATCGCCGGTCCCGAGATCGAACGCCTGATCCAGCTCCTCGCCAAGGTGCCGGGACTGGGGCCGCGTTCGGCACGGCGCGCAGCCCTGCACCTGATCAAGAAGAAGGAGCAGCTGCTGGCGCCGCTGGCCGCTGCCATGGGCGAGGCCGTCGACAAGGTTCGCGTCTGCTCGACCTGCGGCAATGTCGACACCTCCGATCCCTGCATGATCTGCACCGATCCACGGCGCGACCCGTCGACCATCATCGTCGTCGAGGACGTGTCCGACCTTTGGGCGCTGGAGCGGGCAGCAGCCATGAATGCGCGCTTCCATGTGCTTGGCGGCACGCTGTCGCCACTCGACGGTGTCGGTCCGGACCAGCTGACCATCAAGCAGCTTGTCACCCGTGTCGCCGAGGGCGGCGTGAGCGAGATCATCCTCGCCGTCAACGCAACTGTCGAAGGCCAGACGACGGCGCACTACCTGACCGACCAGCTCTCCGGCTTCGACGTCAAGGTGACCAGGCTGGCGCATGGCGTGCCCGTCGGCGGCGAACTAGACTATCTAGATGAGGGAACGTTGGCGGCAGCGCTCAAGTCGCGGACAGCCTTTTGACGCAATTGGCTTGCAGGGAGGTTGGATGAACAGACTTTCTGCACGGCTTTCGTTCCTTCGCCCCCCCCTCTGGCCAGAGGGGGGGGCGAAGAAACGCAAACTCTCAGTTCTGGCCGCCCTTGCCGCAGCACTCATCACGTTCGCCGCCCCCGCATCCGCCGCCCCCATCGACGACCAGTTCCAAGCCTGGCTCGCCAAGGATCTCTGGCCGGAGGCCAAGGCCAAGGGGATTTCGAAGGCGACCTTCGACGCGGCGTTCCAGGGTGTTTCGCCCAATCTCAAGCTGCCTGATCTGGTTCTGCCGGGCGAGAAGCCGCAGACCCCGAAGAAGCAGCATCAGGCCGAGTTCGGATCGCCAGGCAACTATTTCGCCGAAAAGACCCTTGGCGCGGTCACCGCAGGCGGCCGCACCCGCGCCGGCGCCAATGCAAAGACGCTTGCCGCAATCGAGAAGCGCTTCGGCGTGCCCGGTGGCGTGGTGCTGGCGATCTGGGGCCGCGAGTCCGGCTTTGGCGCAGCCAAGATGCCTTACGATGCCTTCGAGGTTCTGGGCACCAAGGCTTTCCTTGCCACCCGCAAGGACATGTTCCGCAAGGAGCTGCTGGCCGGCCTCGAAATGGTCCAACGCGGCATGGTCAGCCGCAAGGACATGCGCTCGTCCTGGGCCGGCGCGCTCGGCCAGCCGCAGTTCCTGCCGACGTCATTTTTGCAGCATGCCGTCGATTTCGACGGCGACGGCCGCGCAGACATCTGGAACTCCACGCCCGACACGCTGGCCTCCATCGCCAACTATCTCGTCCACTATGGTTGGGTGAAGGGCCGCGACTGGGGTTTTGAGGTGTCGGTGCCCGACAACGTCACCTGCGCGCTGGAAGGCCCCGATAAGGGCAAGAAGATTTCCGATTGGGCCGCCATGGGCATCACCCGCACCGGCGGCAAGCCGTTCCCGCAAAGCGAGATGCGTGCCGAAGGCTTTCTGATGATGCCGGCGGGGCGCAACGGGCCTGCCTTCATCGTCACGCCCAATTTTTACGTGCTCAAGGAATACAACGAGAGCGACGTCTACGCGCTGTTCATCGGCCACGGTGCCGACCGGATTTCCGGCGGCGACAGGCGTTTTTCGGGCAGCTGGGGCAAAGTCGACGGGCTCTACCGCTCCGACGTCGCTACTATGCAGCGCGGGCTTGTAAAGCTCGGCTACGACGTCGGCGGTGCCGACGGACTGCCCGGCTTCAAGACCCGCCGCTCGATCGGCGACTGGCAGGCGAAGAACGGCCGGCCGGCGACGTGTTTTCCCGACAAGGGCATCGTCGAGGCGATGCGGTAGTTTCCTTCTCCCCTTGTGGGAGAAGGGAAGGGTGGCTAAGCCGCCTTCGCCAACCCGGCGCCGACTTCCGCCAGGATCTCATACGAGCGCTTGCGTGCCTGATGGTCGAACACTTGCGCCGTCACCATCAGCTCGTCGGCACCGGTTCGGGCAATGAATGCCTCGACGCCGCGCTGGACGGTTTCGGCTGAGCCGACGATGGCGCAGGACAAGGTCTGAGACAGCATCTGGCGCGACATCGGGTCGAGATCGCGCTCGTAGCCTTCGACGGGGGCGGGCAGGCGGCCGGGCCGGCCGCTGCGCAGGTTGACGAAAGCCTGCTGCACCGAGCTGAACAACAGCTTCGCTTCCGCATCGCTGTCGGCAGCAACGATGTTGATACCGGCCATGACATACGGCTTGGACAGCCTCTCCGACGGCTGGAAGCGCGAGCGGTAGATCTCGATCGCGTGGTCGAGTTCGGTCGGCGCGAAATGCGAGGCGAAGGCGTAGGGAAGGCCAAGCATGGCCGCGAGTTGGGCGCCGTAGAGGCTGGAGCCCAGCACCCAGACCTCGACCTGCTCGCCTTCGCCGGGCACGGCGCGCAGGCGCTGGTCAGACGTCGCCGGCTCGAAATAGCCCATCAGTTCGACAACGTCCTGAGGGAAGTTGTCGACGCTTGCTTCGAGGTTTCGCCTGAGCGCCCGTGCGGTCAGCATGTCCGTGCCGGGCGCGCGGCCGATGCCGAGGTCGATGCGGCCAGGATGCAGAGCTGCCAGCGTGCCGAACTGCTCCGCAATCACAAGCGGCGCATGATTGGGAAGCATGATGCCGCCGGCACCGACGCGGATGGTGCTGGTGCCGGCTGCGACATGGGCGATCACCACGGAGGTCGCGGCACTGGCGATGCCGGCCATGTTGTGGTGCTCGGCCAGCCAGTAGCGGTGGAAGCCGAGTTTTTCGGCGTGGCGGGCGAGGTCGAGCGTGTTCTTGAGCGACTGGGCGGCGGTGCTGCCTTCGGTGACGGGCGAAAGGTCGAGCACGGAAAGGGTGGTCATGATGCGGCTCCGGCGGGATTTGTCCCGCCGGATATAGGAAGCGCTGGGGTCATCCACAAACCTTCCCGTTGAAGGTAAGTTTTGGTCCAGCCGTTTTCGACCGCCTTGGCCGGATGCGTCAGGCTGCCGGCGCCGTGTGCTCCACCGGCTGCGAGGCGGCCAGTTCCTTGCGCACCAATGGGGCCACCTTGGTGCCGTAGAGTTCGATCGCCTTCATGATCTTGGCGTGCGGCATGATGCCGATCGCCATCTGCAGCAGGAAGCGGTCGTTCTTGAACAGCTTGTGCTGGGCGACGATCTTTTCGGCCACCACTTCCGGACTGCCGACGAACAGTGCGCCCTTTGGGCCGCGCGACTGGTCGAAATGCGCCCTTGACGTCGGGCCCCAGCCACGCTCGCGGCCGATGCGGTTCATCACTTCGGCCTGTGGCTGGTAGAAGTCGTCGGCCGCCTGTTCGGTGGTCTCGCCGATGAAGCCATGCACGTTGATGCTGGTGGCGAGCTTGGTGACGTCCTGGCCGCCACGGCGCGCAGCCTCCCGGTAAAGATCGAACAGCGGCGCGAAACGGGCCGGCTCGCCGCCGATGATGGCAAGCGCCAAAGGCAGGCCGAGCACGCCGGCGCGCGCCGCCGACTGCGGCGTACCGCCGATGGCGATCCAGATCGGCAGCTTGTCCTGATAGGGGCGGGGATAGACGCCGCGGTCGTTGATTGGCGCGCGATGGGTGCCCTGCCAGGTTACGCGTTCGCTGTCGCGCAGGGCGAGCAGAAGGTCGAGCTTTTCGGCGAAGAGGTCGTCATAATCCTCGAGATTGTAGCCGAACAGCGGGAAGGATTCGATGAACGAGCCGCGCCCGGCCATGATCTCGGCGCGGCCGCCGGAGAGCTGGTCGAGGGTGGCGAACTGCTGGAACACGCGCACCGGATCGTCCGACGAAAGCACCGTCACTGCACTGGTCAGCCTGATGCGCTTGGAACGCTCGGCTCCGGCGGCAAGTGCCACTGCGGGGGCCGAGGCGGCATAATCGGGCCGGTGGTGTTCGCCGAGGCCGAACACGTCGAGGCCGACCTGATCGGCCAATTCGATCTCTTCGATCAGATTGCGCAGCCGCTGGTGCGGCGCGATGGCGCCGGGGCCGGCTTCGGGGCTGACGTCGGCAAAGGTGTAGAGACCGAGTTCCATGACACTGCGTCCTTGGGTTTGCTTTATCGTCAACAGGTAGCTATAGGGTGCGGCAGCCGCCAGCCTTCAGGCGGTGAACAATCTTTGTCGCTTCATGAACGGTCATGACGTTTCCTAGCTGCAACAAGCGGGGAAATCATGGCTGGCATGCGCAATTTGCGCTTGAACTTGCGCTTTCGCTGCGTATGTAAGCGGCGTCACTTGACTTCAGGGAAATGACTCTTGGCAATTTACAGGGAAAAGAACTTCGGCGAGCGGCGCGATGCCGCCGGCGCGGCGAAGAAAGCACTGCTCGAAAAATTCAAGGCCCGTCCGGCTGCCGACGATCCGGAAGTGATCGCGCGTCAGGCTGAACGCAAGGCCATCCTCGAGGCTCGCGCCATCCGCGAAGCCGAGAAGGAAAAGCTCCGTCAGGAACGCCTGGCACGCGAAGCGGCCGAGAAGGCCGAGCGTGAAGCCAAGGCCGAGGCCGAGCGCCTCGCTGCCGAAGCAGCCGCGCTGGAAGAAGCCGCGCGTCGCGAGGCAGAAGAAGGCGACCGTATCGCTCGCCTGCTCGCAGACGAAGCGGAGCGCAAGGCCAAGCGCGATGCGCGTTACGCAGCGCGCAAGGCTCGCGGCAAGCGCATGCCTCCTTCGGCCAACTACGGCTGATAGGCCGGAGTGCCGTGCGTCCCTACGGACGCACGAAGGACGCTTTGACTTACTGAGTCTGCCAGTCGAGCCTTCCGAAAGCCTTTTCGGTTTTCGGGCTGACGCGTGAGACAACAAGTCCGAAATTCATGACGGCTCGCACTGGAGATGCCAAGCTCCGGTCGCGGGCCGCTTGTGCACGCCTATGGGGCTGCGGTTGTACAGATCATGCTGGCTGGATGAAATTGCGGCCCGCCGGTGAGGGCAGGCCGCAGATATGTGCGATGATGTTCAGGCGACCAGCTTGAGGCCGACGATGCCCGACACAATCAGGGCAATGCAGGCCAGGCGAAGTGCTGTCGCAGGTTCGCCGAGCAGCCAGATGCCAAGCATCGCGGTGCCGACCGTGCCGATGCCGGTCCATATCGCATAGGCGGTGCCGACAGGCAGCGTCTTCAGCGCAAGGCCGAGCAGGCCAAGGCTGACGATCATCGAGGCGATGGTGAGCACCGTCGGCATCGGCTTGGAAAAGCCGTCGGTGTATTTCAGGCCGATGGCCCAGCCGATTTCAAACAGGCCGGCAAAAAAGAGATAGGTCCATGCCATGGAACGCTCCAGCAAGTTGGCGGGTCGTCCCGACCGATCTGTAAAGGGGGAGGTGCAGGGTCGTCCCTGCACCTTGGAAGATAGAAACTTCCGAGAGCCGATACAACCGCGCCAGCAGTCTTGCCGGGCATATCAGCTATGCGGTTTTACTTGTCCTTGAGCTTGGTGGCCTGCACCGGAGGCGCCTTGAAAGCCGGCGTTGGGGCAGGCTTCTTGGCGTCTTTCTTGGGTTTCCGGGCTTCCTTGCCCGCCTTCATCGCACCCTTGGCCATGATTCGTTTCTCCCGCTTCTGGAATGCTGAGTGAAACGCGAAGTCGCGCCGCTTGCAAGAGGGCGGAAACATGGCAGTGGGGCCGGTGCGGAAACCGCTTGAGCATCGCGGGGCGGCCGCTACATTGATCCGGACGAGGGATCGATGGCAGCGCAGTCGGGCTCCAGATTTGTCATTTTTGCGGCGATCGCCGGCAATCTGCTGATCGCCGCGACCAAATTCGTCGCGGCCTTCTTCACCGGCAGTTCGGCCATGCTTTCGGAGGGTGTGCATTCACTTGTCGATACGGGCAATGGCGGACTGCTGCTCTATGGCCTGCACCGCGCCGCGCGGCCGCCGGACAGACAGCATCCCTTCGGCCATGGCCGCGAGCTCTATTTCTGGAGCTTCATCGTCGCCCTGCTGGTCTTCGCGCTCGGCGCCGGCGTCGCCTTCTACGAGGGTGTGATCCACATCCTGCATCCCGAGCCGATAGAGAACCCGCTGGTCAACTATGTCGTGCTTGGGTTGTGCATGGTCTTCGAAGGCGGCTCCTGGTTCGTCGCGCTCAAGGAGTTCCGCCGCAGCAAGGGCAATCTTGGCTACATACAGGCCGTGCGCCGCAGCAAGGACCCGAGCGTCTACACCGTGCTGTTCGAGGACAGTGCGGCACTGCTTGGCCTCGGCATCGCTTTGGCGGGCATTTCGGCAGCGCATTATTTTGAACAGCCATGGATGGATGGGGCCGCTTCGATCGGCATCAGTCTGATTCTCGCCGCAACGGCCGTCTTCCTGGCGGTCGAAAGCAAGGGGCTGCTGATGGGAGAGCCGGCGCTGCCTGATGTCCAGGAGGCGATTCTCGTCATTGCCCAGGCCGATCCGGCGGTGGAAAAGGCGAATGGCGTGCTGACCGTGCATCTCGGCCCCGAGCAGATCGTCGCCGGGCTCAGCCTGGATTTCGTCGACCACCTCTCGGCGGCCGACATCGAGACCTGCGTCGAGCGGCTTGAGGCCAGGCTCAAGGCAGAGGTGCCCGAGGTGACGGCAGTGTTCGTCAAGCCGCAGACATCGGGGCGTTGGCACGAGCGCCGCAGGAAGATCGAGGAAGGCAGCGCCTCCTAGAGGCGTACCTCGAAAAGGGAGAAAAGTGATGAAGATCGAAGGCGGCTGCCACTGCGGCGCCATCACCTACACGGCCGAGGTCGATCCGGAGAAGACCGCGATCTGCCACTGCACCGACTGCCAGAAGCTGACCGGCACGGCATTCCGCATCACCGTGCCCGTGCCGGAGGACAAGATCCGGTTTTCGGGCACGCCGAAGATTTATGTGAAGACGGGCGAAAGCGGCAACAAGCGCGCGCAGGGCTTCTGCCCCGAATGCGGCTCGCATCTGTTTGCGACGTCGGTGGGCGAGGGGCCGAAGGTCTATGGCCTGAGGACCGGTACCTCCGACCAGCGCGAGCATCTTGTGCCGCGCAAGCAGGTCTGGCATCGCTCGGCCCTGCATTGGCTGCCGGAATTCGAGGGTATGGAGACGGTGGAGAAGGCCTAGCTCAGTCTTCTTCGACGACGCGCAGGCGCAGCTGGCCGGTCTTGGAATCGGCGGCCCGTGCCGCCTGCTGTCGTGGCGCTTCCTCGGCGTCGCCACCCTGGCCGGCGCCGAACTCCAGCGCCTCGATCTTCTGGCCGCGTTTGGTGACCTTGGACGTCGATACCAGGATGTCGTCGATGTCCTTGGAGGCCTGGCCGAAATGGGTCTGCAGCTTGCGCACGCGCTCGTCGACGCGGCCGACATCCTCCATCAGCCGGATCACCTCGCCCTGGATCAGATGCGCCTGCTCGCGCATGCGGGCGTCCTTGAGGATTGCCTGGATCACCTGGATCGACAGCATCAGCAGCGACGGCGAGACGATGACGACCCGGGCGCGGTGGGCACGCTGCACGACGGCTTCGAAGTTCTCGTGAATCTCGGCGAAAACAGACTCCGACGGCACGAACATGAAGGCCGTGTCCTGGGTTTCGCCTGCGATCAGGTACTTTTCGGCGATGTCACGGATATGCACCTCGATGTCCCGCCGGAAGGACTGGGCTGCAACTTTCTGAGCATCGGTGCCCTCGGCGGCGCGAATGGCATTCCATGCCTCGAGCGGGAATTTTGCGTCGATGGCCAGCGACGGCGCATCGTTGGGCATGCGGATGAGGCAATCCGGCCGGCTGCCGTTGGACAGCGTCGCCTGGAATTCATACGCGCCAAGCGGCAAGCCGTCGGCGACGATCGCCTCCATGCGCGACTGGCCGAAGGCGCCGCGCGTCTGCTTGTTGGAGAGAATCGCCTGCAACTGCACCACCTGGCCGGCGAGCGACTGGATGTTGCCCTGCGCCGTGTCGATCACCGCCAGCCGCTCCTGCAGCTTCGCCAGGCTTTCATGCGTCGACCGGGTCTGCTCCGCCATCGTCTGGCCGAGGCGCCCGGTCATGGCGTCGAGCCGCTGGCTGAGCGATTGGGTCAGCTCCGCCTGGCGCGAGCCGAAGATCTCGGCGACGGTGCCGAGTCGGCCCTGCATTTCGGACTGTGCCTGCAATATGCCGGCCATGCGGGCCTCGGCGTCGCGGGCGTGGTCGGCGGCTTCTGCTGCGGCCACCGAGCGCGCCTTGGCCGCGCGCCATAGCGCTACGACCAGCACCAGCAGCAGGGCAAAGATCAACAGTGCGCCGAAGGCCAGCGCCTGACCGAGCGTGACAATGGTGGCGCCAAGCTGGGCGACTGGTTCGGAGAGGATCGTGGAAAGCGGGCTCATCCGTCGCAACATAGCCGATTCGCGGCCCGATGTTAGATCAAAGCAAGAACATTGGCCGTAACTGCCGGTTGACGGTTTCCGCGGGACATCTTAGGTGAGGCACATGACGATCAAGCCGCTCATTATCCTGCCCGATCCGCTCTTGCGCCTGGTTTCCAAGCCGGTCGAGCGCATCGATGACGCCACCCGCAAGTTCGCCCGCGATATGCTCGACACCATGTACGATGCGCCAGGCATCGGCCTTGCCGCCATCCAGGTTGGCGAGCCGCTGCGCATGCTGGTGATCGACCTTGCCAAGGAGGGCGAGGAGCCGGCGCCGATGACCGTCATCAACCCCGAGATTCTGACTCGCAGCGACGATCGCTCGGTCTATGAGGAAGGCTGCCTTTCGATCCCTGACTATTATGCCGAGGTCGAGCGCCCGGCCCATGTGCGGGTCAAATATTTCGACGAGAACGGCAAGGAACACGAAGTCGAGGCTGACGGCCTGCTGGCGACCTGCCTGCAGCATGAGATCGACCATCTCGATGGCGTGCTGTTCATCGACTACATCTCCAAGCTCAAGCGCGACATGGTGATGAAGAAGTTCAAGAAGCTCGCCAAGGACCGCCCGCCGAGCCGCATGGCCGGCTGAAGCGGACTTGCCACGGGGGCTGGAAAGATGCTTGCCCGAACGGGTAGGCGAAAGACGCCCACCGCCTGACCTTGCTGATCGGAGATTATTCCGAGCGCATCTTGTCCTTCAACCTGAATGCGGCGGTATCGTACGGCAAGATCATCGCACTGAGGGAAAGCATAGGGCGACCGATACTCGCGATGGACGCCATGATCGCTGCCATCTGCATCGTTCATGGGGCTAAGCTGGCCACGCGCAACGTCGGGGACTTCGACGGGCTTGACCTCGGGCTCGTAAACCCGTTTGAAGCAAATGCCTGAATGGTCGGCTGTCGCCGGCCGGGCCTGTTTGCCGGACTGCATATCTTATGAGCCTTCGCGTCATCTTCATGGGCACGCCGGATTTTTCCGTGCCGACGCTGCGCGCCATCGCCGAAGCCGGCCATGAAGTCGTTGCCGTCTATTCGCAGCCGCCACGCGCCGCAGGCCGTCGCGGGTTGGAATTGACGCCATCGCCGGTGCAGCGTGAGGCCGAGCGTCTTGGTATCGAGGTGCGCACGCCGCTGTCTCTCAAAAGCGAGGCAGAGCAGGCGGCGTTTCGTGAATTGAACGCCGACGTGGCGGTCGTCGTGGCTTATGGGCTGCTGCTGCCTAAGGCGATCCTCGATGGCACCCGGCTCGGCTGTTACAACGGCCACGCTTCGCTTCTGCCACGCTGGCGCGGTGCGGCCCCGATTCAGCGCGCCATCATGGCCGGCGACACCGAGACAGGCATGATGGTCATGCGTATGGAGGAGGGGCTGGACACCGGCCCGGTGGCCCGACTTGAAAAAGTCGCGATTACACCCGAAATGACAGCCGGCGAGCTGCACGACCTGCTGATGCAGGCCGGCGCTGCCCTGATGGTGGAGGCGCTGGCCGAACTCGAGGCCGGCAGGCTGGAAACGGCGCCACAGCCATCTGATGGCGTGACCTACGCCAAAAAGATCGATAAAGCGGAGACGCGCATCGATTGGACTTTGCCCGCACCGGAAGTGGACCGCCGCATTCGCGGCCTTTCGCCTTTCCCGGGTGCATGGTGCGAATTCGAGCTTGGCGGCAAGATGGAGCGGCTGAAATTGCTGCGTTCCGGATTGACCGCTGGACAAGGAGAGCCGGGAACGGCTCTCGACGACCGGTTGGAGATAGCCTGTGGCAAGGGTGCCGTCAGGTTGGTCGAGGTGCAGAAGGCGGGGGGAAAACCCGTCACCGCGGATGAATTTCTGCGCGGTGCCAAGATCGTAAAAGGAATGAAATTGTCATGAGCATGATGTCGATCAGGGCGGCTACGCCGCGCGACCGCGAGGCGATCCGTCTCGTCGAGGAACACGCATTCGGTCAGCGGGCCGAAGCCGGACTGGTGGATGCGCTGGTCGCCGATGGCGACGCAATCGTCGAGCTGGTGGCGGAGGAAGACGGCCAGGTCGTTGGCCATATCCTGTTCTCGCGCCTCTATGTGCAGAACGGCGGCAAGACCTTCCCGGCTGTGGCGCTGGCGCCGCTGGCCGTCGAGCCCGATTTCCATGGCACCGGCATCGGCGGCGCGCTCGTGCGCGAAGCCCATATCCGCCTCAAGGATGCCGGCGAAGTGCTCGCCGTGGTGCTGGGCGATCCGGCCTATTACGGCCGCTTCGGCTACAATCGCGAGCGCGCGGCGAAGTTCGAGAGCGACTATCAGTGCGATGCGCTGCAGGCTCTGGCCTGGGGCGATGCGCCTGAGACCGGCAAGCTGGTCTACGCCTCGGCCTTCGGCACAGCCCTCGCTGCCTGACCAAGCATCCGCATGCCGCGCTATCGCCTCGATATCGAATATGACGGTCGCGCCTATGCAGGATGGCAGCGGCAGGCCGACAACCATTCGGTTCAGGCGGCGATCGAGCAGGCGGTGCTGAAGTTCTCGGGCGACCAGGTGACGCTGCGCGGCGCCGGCCGTACCGATGCGGGCGTGCATGCCACCGCACAGGTGGCGCATGTCGATCTCACCAAGGCCTGGGCCGACGACAAGGTCCGCGACGCGGTCAATGCGCATCTCCAGGCGGCTGGCGAGACGGTCGCCGTCCTTGCCGCGCGGCAGGTAGCAGACGAGTTCGACGCCCGCTTCTCGGCGACGGGACGCCACTATATCTACCGCATCCTCAACCGCCGCGCGCCGGCGGCGATCGAGCGCGGCCAGGTCTGGTGGGTGCCCAAGCGCCTCGATCACGAAGCCATGGCCGAAGCGGCCAAGGTGCTGCTGGGTCGCCACGACTTCACCACCTTCCGTTCGACCCAGTGCCAGGCCAACAGCCCGCTGAGGACGCTTGAGCGCTTCGAGGTGACGCGCCACGGCGACAGGATCGAGATCGCGGCTTCCGCCCGTTCCTTCCTCCACAATCAGGTGCGCTCCATGGTGGGCAGCCTGAAGCGCGTCGGCGAGGGCGGCTGGACGGCGGACGATCTCAAGGCCGCGCTCGAAGCGCGCAACCGCGCCGCCTGCGGGCAGGTAGCGCCGCCTGATGGCCTCTACCTCACTGGCGTCGACTACTAGACGGCAGCGGCTGCAGCGTTTCCGTTTTTCTTCGAATTGCGGAATCCCTCTATCTCTTTGTTTTTGCGCAATTCCGGACAGAAAACCGCTGCGCACTTTTCCTGGAATTGCTCTAGTAGATCGGGTTCGTCCCGAGCTTGGGTGCCGGCCACTCCTGGGTGATTTCAGGCTGTACGGGGCGTTCGAGATAGGTCGACAGCACCACATAGCTGCGTGTCGAGGTCACGCCAGGCGTGTCGTAGATGCGGGCGAGCAGCCCTTCGAGGGCGCGCGTGTCCTCCGTCCGCACCTTGAGCAGTATGCAGGCGTCGCCAGCAACGGTGTGGATCTCCTCGACCTCGGGAAATGACGAAACCGCCATCAGTTCCGGTGTCTTGCCCCAGCCCCGCGTGTCGACATGGACGAAGGCCAGCAACGGCTTGCCGACGGCCCGAGGGTCCGCCATCGCCACTGTCTGGCGGATGGCGCCCGAGCGGCGCATGCGCTTGACCCGCTCATGCGCGGCCGGCGCCGACAGGCCAACCTTCTCGCCCAGTTCGGCATAAGAGACTGTTGCATCCTCCACCAGGGCGCTTAACAGCCTTCGGTCCGCCGCATCGATGGCGCGCTCCGGCGGCCGGTTCTGCCGAATGCCGTCTGTTTCTTCATCCATGCGGAAATTCTCCGTTGAAGCTGAACATCATTCGGAGAATATGCGCCCATGTCGAACGTCGATCAATCTTTTCCCGCCGTCGTGGAGCCGTTGGCCCGCATCCCCAGGTCGGCCTATCTGCTGACGGCCTGCATCGCCGTCATCGGCTCCAATTCGCTGGTGCTGGGGCCGATCGCGCCTGAGGTTGCCCGCAGCTTCGGCACCTCGGTTCCGTTGGTCATGGCCGCAGCCTCGGCCTTCGGTCTCGGCACGGCGGCGAGCGCGTTATTTCTGGCCCGCTACATCGACCGTTTCGGCGCAAGAAGCATGCTGCAATGGGCGCTTGGCCTTTTGGCCCTGGCGCTAGCCGGCAGCGCTCTCGCGCCGACAATCCCGGTGCTGATCGCAGCGCAGCTTGTTGCCGGCATTGCCGCCGGCATCGCGCTGCCAGCGATCTATGCAAGTGCGGCGGCAATCGCCCCGCCCGGCCGCGAAAGCGGCACCATCGGGGTGGTGCTGACCGGCTGGACGCTGTCGATGGTCGCAGGCGTGTCGCTGTCGGCCGTCATTGCCGATCTCATCCATTGGCGCGCCGTCTTTGCTATCGTCGCCGCGCTGGCCTTGGCCGCAGTTGCGGGCGTGGCGGCCGTGTCGCTGTCAGACAGGCCCAGCGGTAGCGTTGCTCCGGCTCCATTGGAGGCGCTGCGCACGCCCGGTATCGTGCCGCTGCTGATTGCCTGCGGCGCCTTCATGACGGCTTTCTACGGCGTCTATGGCTATCTCGGCGATCACCTGCACGAGGCGTTGGGACGCCCGGTCAGCGCCAGCGGCCTGGCGGCCGTGTCCTATGGCATCGGCTTCGGCGCGGCAGCACTGCTCGACGGGATCGTCGACCGGCTCGGAGCCCGTCGCGTCATGCCCATCGCCTATCTCGCCGCCGGCGGCGTCTATCTGCTGCTGGCAGCGGTATCGGGCAGTTTTGGCGGCTTGATTGCGTCCATGGCGTTGTGGGGGCTGATCAACCATTTCGGGCTCAACGTTCTGGTCACGCGCCTGTCGGCGCTCGATCCTGCCAGGCGGGGCACCATCATGGGGCTGAACAGCGCCGTAACCTACCTGGCAGTCTTTGTCGGCACGACCGCATTCGGTCCGCTCTATCAGGCCCTGGGGTTCGCAGCATCGGCACTGGTGGCCGCCGCCCTGATGCTGGTCGCAGCCGCCGCCGCGTGGCATTGACGGGTCAGTTGGGCACGGAAATCCCGAGCAGCGACTTCATTGCCAGAAGCGCGATCAGCGACACGACAAACAGGCTGGCGAACACGGCCGAACCGATCGCTGCCCCCTTGCCGATGGCGGCGTTGGTCATGCGCCAGGTCAGTGCCATGGACAGGCCGAACAGGGCCAGGGACAACAGCGACCCGAAGCCCTGGGCATCGTCGGGCACCAGCATGTGCAGCAGGGCAGCCGGAAGCATCAGCCAGGCGATGATCGCCGAGGTCCAGTTGCTCGCCACGACATAGTGGACGAAGCGGTCGCCGACGCCGGCGCGGCGGGCGACGAGCGCAAAGACGACAAGCGGCACGATCCAGGCGCTGATGTCGACCAGGGCAAGGCTGACGACGGTGCTCAGCCGGTCATTGAACGCCGCCGATTGCACCGCGAAATCGTTGGCCAGGCCCACCCAGCCGACAATGAGTGCCGGCGCGGCGACCAGGATGGCGAAGAACGAGTTCCAGAAACCGTCGGCGCTGAGGTCGAGCAGGCGCAGGCCGTCGGGCTTGCCCAGCATCAGTCGCCAGGCACCCGACAGGCTCTGCTGGATTTCCTCGCTGGCCAACATCTGCCTAAGCCGTTACCCGAACCAGTCTTCGATGAAGCGCTGGTAGACCTGTGTCAGTTGTTCCAGTTCGGCAAGCGGCACGCGTTCGTCGACCATATGCATGGTCTTGCCGACAAGGCCGAACTCGACCACGGGGCAATAGTCCTTGATGAAGCGCGCATCCGACGTGCCGCCCGTCGTCGACAGCTTGGGCTTGCGCCCGGTGACGGCCTTGATCGAACCGGACAGGGCTTCGACCAACTTGTCGTCGCGGGTCAGGAAGACGTGGCTCGGCGTATCGCGCCAGACGATGTCGAACTCGATCGGCTCCTTGCGCCCCTTGCGGTACTTCTTGCGGCCGCTGGCCTTGTCCAAACGGTTGTGGATCTCGGCCTGCAGCGTCTCGGCCGTCCAGGTGTCGTTGAAGCGGATGTTGAAGGATGCCGTCGCCTTGGCCGGAATGACGTTCGTCGCCGGGTTGCCGACATCGAACGTCGTAACCTCCAGGTTCGACGGCTGGAAATCCTTGGTGCCCTTGTCGAAGACAGGGTTGAGCAGGGCGTCGACCAGCGTCATCAGCCCGCGCACCGGATTGTCGGCAAGATGCGGGTAGGCGGCGTGGCCCTGCCGGCCATGAACGGTGATCGTGCCCGACAGCGAGCCGCGGCGGCCAATCTTGATCATGTCGCCGAGCTGATCCGGATTGGTCGGCTCGCCGACCAGCGACGCGTCCCACTTCTCGCCGCGTCCGGCAGCCCAGTCGAGCAGCTTGACGGTGCCGTTGATCGACGGGCCTTCCTCGTCGCCGGTGATGAGTAGTGAGATCGAACCCTTGGGGCCGCCCTTGGCTTCGACATGGCGTGCGACCGCCGCGATGAAACAGGCGATGCCGCCCTTCATGTCGACGGCGCCGCGGCCGTACATCTCGCCATTGTCGATGGCGGCCGAAAATGGCGGATGCTTCCAGGTGGCCTCGTCGCCGACAGGTACGACATCGGTGTGGCCGGCAAACATCAGATGCGGCCCGTTGCCCGAGCGTCGCGCATAGAGGTTCTCGACATCAGGCGTGCCGGACTCCGAGAAGGTCGGGCGCTCCACGGTGAAGCCGAGCGGCTTCAGCATCGCTTCGAGTGCGGTCAGCGCACCGCCTTCGGCCGGCGTGACCGACGGGCAGCGGATGAGGGCGGCGAGGTTCACGGAGGGGTCTGTCGGCATTTTCATGGCGACAGCGATAATTGAATCGGTGCCCCCTGTCACGACGTTCGGTTGCCTCAGGGGCATCCGCCTCCAGCTTCGCTAAAGCGTCATGACCTCGCCTGAAGGAAGGCGACCGTCCGCTCGAGCGCAGTGCGGCCGGCGTCGACGTCGAGGTTGAACTGGTATTCGTGCGGCAGTGGCGGCTGGTAATCCCTGGCGAAGAACAGCGTGTCTGTCTTGACGCCGAGCTTCTGCGCGGCCTCGGCCAGCCGATGCGACTGTTCCTCCAGCGGATCGGCATTGCCGACGGTGATGAAGGCCGGCGGGAAGGCTGCGGTCATGTTCTCGATGATCGAGAATTGCCGGATGCGCGGGTCGCCGTCGAAGTCCCGGTTGCCGAGATAGGACCAGAACACGGTGCGCAGGAAGCCGCCGGCGGCACCGTCGAAATTGGCGAGTCGCGGGTCGTAGCCGCCGCAGTCGAGCACGATGCCACGCAGCGGGGCGGCGCCGATGGCAGGAACGATGTTCATGCCCTGTCCATAGCCGGGCGTGGTGACGACGTTGGCGAGCTGCGCCGCGATCTGGGCGCCGGCGGAATCGCCGGCAAGGAAGATGCGCGTGGGGTCGATGTAGAATTCCCCGGCCTTTGCATTCAGGAAGGCGAGCGCCTCATTGGCCTGGATGACGGGCGTGGGATATTTCGCAGCCGGCGCGATGGAATAGTCGATGCCGACGGCAACAAAGCCCTTGCTTGCGAGGATGCGCAGGTAATTGGCGACGTGCTCCTTGCTGCCTGAAATCCACGCCCCACCATGCACCCACATGATGACGGGCAAGGCCTTGTCGGTGCCTTCGATTTCGGAGGGATAGAACACGTCGAGCCTGTTGGCCGCGTCCGGTCCGTAGGGAACATCGAGCTTTTCCGCGATGCCGTCTGGCACATGCTTCTGCAACGCTGCCGCCGCCGCATCGCCGCCACGGTCGAAGAAGTAGCGGATGACGACAGCCGCCGGCCACGGGCTGAGCTGGAAGGCCGCGAAGCCGGTGACGGCTAGCACGATCAAAGCCCCCACCAGACCGATCAAAAGCCTCCTGAGCATCAGCCCTCCCAACGATGCATGTCGACGGCAGAGGATGGCACGTCTCGTGGAGGTCGGCGAGAGCTGGCGTTGCCAGGGAGGTCTGCCGTCACTCGGGCGGGGTGCTGGGATGCCCCATGGTTTCCAGTGGCCGCCGAAGACATCGGCGATTTTTAAGTCGCATTTTAAGTCTCCTGCAAGCAGCGACTGGCACTGTAGCGGTATGAGAATCGCCACGATCACCCATTGGGCCTACGGCATCACCGTCGTGCTGACGGCGCTTTCCGGCGTCTCGTTCATGTTGTCGTCCAACAGCGCCCTTCAGGAGCGCGCCGCGGCTGAAGCACATCTGACGCTCGACACGCTGAGCGAAGAGCTAGCCCTTGGCGCGGAAGTCCGCAGCGACGAGGCGAGGCTGTACGTGATGCGCGGCGAGGAGCGCCATCTCCAGGCATTCCGTTCGGATGAGGCTGCCGAACGGCGGCTGGAGGCTGTCACGTCGGAACTGGCCGCACGCGATCCCGCGCCGGCGGAAGCCGCCGCGCTGCAGGCGATCGACGGCCAGGCGGAGGAACTGGACAAGCTCGAAGCGGCCGCGATCCAGGCCTATCAGAATGGAAACAAGGCAGCCGCACAGGAAGCCCTTTTCGGCGCCGAGCATGAACGGGTTCAGAACGCTCTCCTCCAGACGGTCGCCCATTTTCGTGACCTGACCGCTGCACGCACGACCGCAGCACTCGATGCGGCGCGCGACCGCAGCAACTGGTGGAGCCTTGTCGCCAAGATCATGCTGGCGACCACAGGGGCGCTGTTTGTTGCCGTGCTCTATTTCGTCCTCAGCCGACGGGTGGCGATGCCACTGCGGCACATGACCGGGATCGTCAGTCGCCTGGCCAAGCAGGATTACAGCGTCGAGGTTCCGGTCAACCGTCGTGCCGACGAGATCGGTGAGATGAGCGACGCCATCGAGGGTTTCCGTACCAATCTGATCGAGCGCGAAAAGCTCGACGCCGAGCGACTTGCCGACCAGCATATGAAGGACCTCATCCTTCAGATGATGCACCGCGTGCAGGCATGCCGTGACCAGGGGGAACTGACCGACGTGGTCGTGCGCTTCGCACCGCAGATATTCCCCGACCTTGCTGGCGGTCTCTACGTTCTCAACGAAGGCAGGACATCACTGGCACGTGTCGGCCTGTGGCACAATCCGGAGCACTCGGCGGCGGAGTTCCCGGCCGCCGCATGCTGGGGCCTGCGGCGTGGCCGCTCACATCACAGCGGCGTCAATGGCGCCGATGTTCCGTGCCAGCATGTAAATCCGCCCGGCGTGGCGACGCTTTGCGTTCCCCTGACGGCCCAGGGCGACATGATCGGGCTGCTGTATCTCGAAGAGCGCGAAGATGGCGCACTCGAGCCGGCGGGTTCGCGGCTCTACCTCGAACTGATCGCCGAGAATGTCGGCCTCGCCATTGCCAATCTGCAATTGCAGGAAAAGCTGACGGCACTCGCCGTGAGCGATCCACTCACTGGCCTGTTCAACCGTCGGTTCCTTGACGAGACGCTGCAGCGGCACGCCCGAGATCATAGGGACGAGCCGGTTGCCTGTCTGATGATCGACATCGACCACTTCAAGCGCTTCAACGACCAGTTCGGCCATGATGCCGGCGACCTTGTCATGCAGTTCGTCGGACAGTCGCTGCGCGAAGCCTGTGGGTCATCAGGCGATGCTTTCCGCTTCGGCGGGGAAGAGTTCACCGCGCTTCTGCCGTCCTTCGGCGAGGCAGACGGGGTGGCGCTTGCCGACACGCTGCGCGAAAAGATCGGCGCCGTGGCGCTCTCCCATGCCGGCCAGGTTCTTGGCGCGGTCTCCGTTTCCGTCGGGGTGGCGGCCTCTCCAACGGGCGGTTCGGTCGAAACGCTTGTGACGCGGGCCGACGCTGCCTTGCTGGAAGCGAAAGCCGGTGGCCGCAACCGGACCATGGCCGCAAGCAAGATCAGAAAGTCGGCCTGAGGCCTCAGGCCGACTGACGATGCCATGTCCCGCATTGCATCGGGAATTGCCAGACGGGGTCTGCTGTCGCCTATAGTGGCTGCCGGGAGGGCCCATGGCCAAGGACCACCAGACAATCGTTGTTGCGGGTGCCGGCAGCATCGGCTGCTACGCCGGCGCGTGCCTTGCTCTTGCGGGACGTGATGTGCGCCTGCTGGCGCGGCCGCATATGGCTGAAACGATCAACCGCGAGGGGCTGGTTTTCAGCGATCTAGATGGTCGTCGTACGGCGATCGCGGGCAGGGCGATGACGGTCGACGCCGATCCTGCCGTTCTTGCCGATGCCGACATCGTGCTGGTGACGGTGAAGAGCGGCGACACCGCCGGCATGGCCGAAAAAATCGCCCGCCATGCCCCGGCCACTGCAACCATTGTCAGCCTGCAGAACGGCATCGACAATCCGGCACGGCTGCGCGCCGTGGTGGGCCAAAGACGCGTCGTTGCCGGCATGGTGCCGTTCAATGTCGTGCAGTCGGGCGAAGGTGAGCGCCCGCTGCGTGTCCACCGCGCCAGCGACGGCACTGTCCTGATCGAGGTCGGTGACGAGCCGCTGCGGGCGCTGCTCGATGTCGAGGGATTCCCGGTTTCTACTCATGCCGACATGGCCGGCGTGCAGTGGGGCAAGCTCCTGATGAACCTCAACAATGCGCTGGTGGCCCTGTCCGACCTGCCGCTGGCGACCGAACTGGCCGACCGGCGCTGGCGCCGCCTGTTGGCCGCCCAGATATCGGAGGCGCTGGCTGCGATGCGCGGCAACGGCATCGTGCCGGCCAAGGTGGCCGCCGTGCAGCCTGGCTTGCTGCCTTATGTCCTGCGCCTGCCCGACTGGCTCTTCCTGCGCCTGGCGAAACGTATGCTGGCGATCGATCCCGAAGCACGCTCGTCGATGTGGGAGGATTTGGTGCGCCACCGTCGCACCGAGGTCGACGATCTCCAGGGGGCGGTTGTCAGGCTGGCGCGCAAGGCCGGCATCGAGGTGCCGGTAACCGAACAGGTTATCGCGCTGGTGCGCGCGGCCGAAGCGGCCAAAGCAGGCTCGCCGCGATTGGCACCGGAGGCAATCGCCTAGCTCTGTCGCGTGGCCTCGATCAGCGTGATCTTCTGCCAGATTTTGCGCGACAGGTTCGAGCCGAGATCCTCGATGTCGTTGACGGCACCCGTGACCACCTCGTCCTGGATGGCCTGTGCGAACAGCGCCGCGAGTTTGCCGGTGACCGACAGCATTTCCGAGCAATAGTCGAGATAGCGGGCCAGCTCGGCCGGATCCTTGATCCGCTGCGGCGAATGCGCAGTCGGCGTGAACGTGCCCGAGAGTGCTGCCGGGTCCTTGGTCAGCTGGTGCATGTCGATGACATGGATCAGCGAGCGCAGGCCATGCAGCTCCTTGAAGATCTGCTTGCGCTTGAGACGCTGCTCGACGCTATTGAGGGCGAGGAAGCCGACGCCGCCAAGGATCAGCGTGTTGAGCGTTGCCTCCACGCCCTGCACGAAGTCGAAGGCGCCGGTCGAGATACGGTCGAAGGACAGGATCGAGCCGACGAAGACGAACATGCCGGCGCCAAGGGCGATCACCGACCAGGTGATGATCCTGAGCCACCAGATCGGCCGCGCCAGCTTTTCGGCCGCCGTGGCAAGATCGCGTGACATGACGACCAGTTCGGAGGCAACGCTGGCGAGGCCCGAATTCGGGAACCGGTCGCCGATGCGCGCCTCAAGCGACCGCGCGGTCTCTGCTATCTTTTCGGGATCGAGTGTTCTGTAGGACATCGCACCCGCCCCTCTGCCACTAGCGCGGTGCGTTGGTGTGCTCGCCGAACTGGTTCGGCCCGGGCGTGCCCGGATAGATGCACAGCGCCACGAAGGCGAAGATCGAGACGATGGGGATGAAAAGCGCGACCGCAAACAGGCCGGGCTTGTCGATGTCGTGCAGCCTTTTGACGCTGAAGGCGATATGCGCCCAAAGGAAGGCGAGGAAGATCAGGCCGAACAGGAACGACCACACCTGCCCGGCCGAACTCTCGGGGTGCACGCGCATGAACTGGTAGAGCGGGAACGACACCACCATCAGCATGAACAGGAAGCCAAGCAGATAGGCGGCGCGGTTGACGCGGCCTGAAAACTTGAAGAACAGCCAGAAGAAATCGATGTTGTTAGGCAAGCGGGTCCGGTCCGTATTGGTTTGCGCCGCGGTCGCCTTCTAGGATGCCCAGTTCTACCAGGATCCAGACACAGCCGATGACCGGAACGATTGCGATAAGGCTCCACCAGCCTGTTTTGCCGCGATCATGCCAGCGCTTGGCAAAGACCGCGAGCGCTATGTAGTACACCGCAAGGCCGAAGACAAAGGTGGTGGCGCTGCGGGCCAAGAATCGGGTGAAGTGGGAGCTGGGATCCAGGCCGTTCAGTCCGAGCGTCCTGAGAAGCGCAGCGTACGCGCCCATGATCGCCATAACGACCGCAACGCCCGCCCAAAACTTGGTCCGGTTGATGCGTCCCTTGTAGCTCGTCAGCAGGTACTTCCAGTCCACGCGACCCTCCGAAGCCAGTCCGCCGGCGCGACAAACACGCCGGCGGAACTTGCTTCGGTTTCAATGAAAGATCAATCGCGCAGCAGCTCGTTGATCGAGGTCTTGGAGCGGGTCTTGGCGTCGACGCGCTTGACGATGACGGCGCAATAGAGGCTCGGGCCCTGATCGCCGTTCGGCAGCGGCTTGCCAGGCATCGAGCCGGCGACAACCACCGAATTGGCCGGCACTTCGCCGTAGAACACTTCGCCGGTCGCACGGTCGACGATCTTGGTCGACTGGCCGATGAAGACGCCCATGCCGAGCACCGAGCCTTCGCGCACGATGCAGCCCTCGACGACTTCCGAACGCGCGCCGATAAAGCAGTTGTCCTCGATGATGGTCGGGCCGGCCTGCATGGGCTCGAGCACGCCGCCGATGCCGACGCCACCGGAGAGGTGCACGTTCTTGCCGATCTGGGCGCAGGAGCCGACCGAGGCCCAGGTGTCGACCATGGTGCCGCTGTCGACATAGGCGCCGACATTGACGAAGGACGGCATCAGCACCACGCCCGGCGCGACATAGGCCGATTTGCGCACCACGGCCGAAGGCACCGAGCGGAAACCGGCCTTTTCATAGTCGACCGCTCCCCAGCCGTCGAACTTGGACGGCACCTTGTCCCACCAGGAAGCGCCGCCCGGAGCGCCGGAGATCAGCTCCATCGGCTTGAGGCGGAAGGACAGCAGCACCGCCTTCTTGAGCCACTGGTTGACGTGCCATTTGCCGTCGTCCTGGCGTTCGGCGACACGTGCCGCGCCTTTGTCGAGCAGGTCGAGCGATGCCTCGATGGCGTCGCGGATTTCACCGCGCGTCGATGTCGAAATGCCGTCGCGTTCCTCGAACGCCCGGTCGATGATCTTTTCGAGGCTGGCCACGTCAGGCTTCGACATAAACATCTCCGTTACTAGCCGTTAAGGCTAAGGCTTCTAAGCTGGCATAAAATCGCGCGGACCCTATGTCAGGCTGTAGTGGGGGTCAATCGCGGTGGCGACATCGAATGCCGCGGTAAACGGGAAATTGGACACTGAGTTGAATATGAATCCGATGGACAAGACTGGCTGGACGCCGCTGCCGCACTCCGACCAGGATCTGGAGCGCGCCAAGAGCGTGCCCGACACACCGCAGACCCGGGCCCCGACCTATCGCCTCGCCTGGAACGACGAAGATTTCATGACCCAGCGCGAGTTGCGCCCGGTCAGGCTGCAGCTCGAACTGCTGAAGACCGAGATGACGCTCGCCGAGCGTGGCATCCGTTCAACGGTCATCCTGTTCGGCGGCGCGCGCATTCCCGAACCGGGCGGCGAGGCGTGGGCGGCCAAGAACGAGACCCAGCGCAAGAACCTCGAGGCCAACAGCAGATATTACGACGAGGCGCGCAAGTTCGCCCGCCTGTGCTCGCAGCACTCGGCCGCGTCCTACTACCGCGAGTTCGTTGTCGTCACCGGCGGCGGTCCGGGCGTGATGGAGGCCGGCAATCGCGGCGCCGACGACGTCGGAGCACCCTCCATCGGCCTCAACATCGTTCTGCCGCACGAGCAGGCGCCCAACCCCTATGTGACGCCGGAGCTGTGCTTCAACTTCCACTATTTCGCCATCCGCAAGATGCATTTCGTCATGCGCGCCAAGGCGGTTGCCGTGTTCCCCGGGGGCTTCGGCACCCTGGACGAATTTTTCGAGACGCTGACGCTGATCCAGACCGGGCGCATGGAGCGCGTGCCCGTCATCCTGTTCGGCAAGTCATTCTGGAAGCGTGCGATCGACCTCGATTTCCTTGCCGACCAGGGCACGATCACGCCCGGCGACCAGGACATCATCGACTTCGTCGACACCGCCGACGAGGCCTGGGAGATCATCAGCCGGTTCTACGGCCTTTGATCGCTTCGCTGGCGTTGCGTCCAGCGGCTGCGGCCGGTGGACCAGCGTCACCAGCACGAAGGAAATGATCATCAGGAGATACCAGGAGCCGAGCTTCTGGATCGACACCGGCGACCAGCCGTCATGCTGGCCGGGATAGATCCAGGCGCGCGACCAGGTGCCGATGTTTTCGGCGAACCAGATGAACAGTGCCACCAAAAGGAAACCCAGAAGCAGCGGCATGCGGTGGCGGAAGCGAAAGACGCGGTAATGCACCGCCGTCCTGAGGTAGAGCAGGGCGGTCACCGCAAACAGGCCGTAGCGGATGTCCACGGTGAAATGGTGGGCGAAGAAATTGACGTAGATCGCCGCGCACAGAAGCACCGTTGCCCAAAGCGGCGGGTAGTGGGTATAGCGCATGTCGAAGATGCGGCTGACGCGAGCTAGATATGAGCCGACAGCGGCGTACATGAAGCCGGAGAACAACGGCACGGCACCGATGCGGAACAGGCTGTCTTCCGGATAGGACCATGAGCCGGCCGATGTCTTGAACACCTCCATCGCTGTGCCGACGATGTGGAAGATCAGGATGACCTTGGCCTCGGATGGCTTCTCCAGCTTCAGCGCCAGCATCGCCGCCTGGATGGCAAGCGCCGACAGGAACAGGAAGTCGTAGCGCGTCAGCGTTGCCTGTTCCGGCCACCACAGTCTTGTCGCCATGATCAGCGCCAAAAGCAGCCCGCCGAACAGGCAGGCCCAGGCCTGCTTGAGGCCGAAGACCAGGAACTCGACGAGCGCGCCCGAAACACCCCCTGTCGGCAGGCGGTCGAGCACGGCATGCGCCGCGGCATCGATCCGCCCCTCGACCGAGGTGAAACGCTTCACTTCGAGGTGGCTTCCACGAGCGTCGTCAGGAAGGTGGCGAGGTCGTCGGTGACGAAGTCGACGTCGTCCTCGTTCTCGGCATCGCGTTCCCAGATCTCCGAGAAGGTCGGCTCGAAGTTGCGCGGCACGATCAGCACCGTGGTCATGCCCAGCGCCTTCGGTACGGCGAGGTTGCGGGCGAGGTCCTCGAACATGACGGCGTTGGGGCCGGCCACCTTGTGAAGTTCGGCGAACTTCTCGTAGGTCGCCCGCGCCGGCTTCGGCGTCAGGCCGGCCGCGACGATGTCGAAGATGTCGTCGAAATGCTCGAGGATGCCGAGCTGGCGCGCGGTGCGCTCGGCGTGGCTGCGATTGCCGTTGGTGAAGATGAACTTGCGGCCGGGCAGCTGGTGGATGGCAGCGCCCAGCACCGGATCGGGCACCAGCCAGGAATAGTCGATGTCGTGGACATGCTCGAGGAAGGCGTCGGGGTCGATGCCGTGGCGGTTCATCAACCCGTTCAGCGTGGTGCCATATTCCAGGTAGAGCTCCTTCTGCAGCTTGCGCGCATCTTCGCGCGACAGCGTCAGAAGCTCAGCCACATAGCCCGTCATCTTGACGTCGATCTGCGAAAACAGATTCGAGTGGTGCGGGTAGAGCGTGTTGTCGAGGTCGAACACCCAGTCGGTGACGTGGTCGAAGCGGGCGGGATCTGGAACTTGGGTCATGCGGTCCTTATGGCACGGTTCGTGGAATTTGGAAGCGCCCGTACTTCATCACAATTGACCCCGACCTTGGCGAAATTCGGCAAGGTGGGTCAAATTTTAACTACCCGCGAAAGATGAACTTCAGTTGATGCTGGCATTCCATCAGCCGGCAGGGAGCAGAAATTGAAGCGAGTCTTTTTCCGTACAGGTCTAGTCACGGTTCTGGCCGTCCTCGGGTCGTTGGCGCTCGTCCTCACCTTGGTGCCGATGCTCGGCGGCAAGATCGACGATCTGACCTACACCCTGACCCTGGTCTGCCCGGTGGTGATCGCCTTTCCGATGGCCTTTTATACCTTCTGGCAGGGCATGAAGCTCGAGGTGGCGCACCAGGACCTGACCCGCGCCCACGCCCAGCTCGCCGCCGCCCACAGGCGTCTGTCGGAGAAGGCGAGCCGCGACGAGATGACCGGCATGCTCAACCGCGAGAACTTCTTTGCCGCTCTCGACGGTTCGCGTCGCAAATCCGACCGCGGCGCCTTGCTGATCATCGACGCCGATCATTTCAAGCAGATCAACGACAGTTTCGGCCATCTCACCGGCGACCAGGCGCTGCTGGAGATCGCAGCCGCCATCACGCGCGGCGTCCGTAGCGGCGACATTCTCGGCCGCATCGGCGGCGAGGAGTTCGGCGCCTTCCTGATCGGCGCAACGCCTGAGGAAGCCAAGCTGGTCGCCGAGCGCGTCCGCAAGGAAGTCGAGCAGCTGCGCTTCCAGCCCAGCGTCGAGCGCGCGGTGCCGCTTACCGTCAGCATTGGCGGCACCACCTGTGCTGTCGACGCCAATGTCTCCGAACTGATGCGGGCGGCCGACAAGCGGCTCTACGAAGCCAAGCGCCGTGGCCGCAACCTGACGATCATCGACAAGGAAATGCCCGAGGCGGCGTGACTGCGCTCGAATCGGAAGCATCGCCTTGATGCGGGATGGTGGCGTTTGCCGCCGTCCCTTTTGGCACTTGAATCTGGCCGATACCGCTCGCCATGGCGAAAGTCTTGTACGAAAAATGCGGTACATTCCGGTCGATCCGGTGCCAAAGATGAAGTTGGGCTTCGACAGCCGGACGATTCGCCCTACATCGAACGGGTCTCTGATGATGCCGACGTGACTGGAGCAACATTTTCCTGGGCTGTCGAAATCAGGCGGTTCGGAACGACATCGGTCTGCATGATGCGATCTCAATGCGGAAACTGTATGGGCCACGGTTCTCTCTGAGGGCCGTGCCGAACGGTCCGGGCTCAGCTACCGCAGTCAAAGGAACCGGAAATGACGTTTACCCATAGCTCGCCAGCCACGCCCGAGGAGGCGTATCCGAGACGCTGGATTGCGATGGCAATCCTGCTCCTGGCCGGGTTCATGAACCTGATCGACGTGACCATCGTCAACGTCGCGCTGCCGCGGCTTCAATCCGGGCTTGGTGCGACGAGCAGCCAGATCGAATGGGTGGTGGCAGCCTATGTGCTGGCCTTCGCGCTCGGCCTGCTGCCGTTCGGCAGGCTCGGCGACGTGGTCGGGCGCAAACGTCTGTTTCTGATCGGCGTGGCGAGTTTTACGGTGTTTTCGGCACTGTGCGGGCTGGCGCCGACAATGGCGACGCTGATCGTCGCGCGCGTGCTGCAGGGGCTGGCCGGCGCCATGATGATGCCGCAGGTGCTGGCGATCACCCAGGTGATCTTTCCGCCGCAGGAACGTGGGTTTGCCTTCTCGCTTTTCGGTCTGTCGGCGGGCCTCGCCTCTGTCGCTGGGCCTCTTGCCGGTGGCCTGCTGATCAGTGCCAACATCCTTGGCCTCGACTGGCGGCCGATCTTCCTGGTCAACATCCCGGTTGGAATTCTGGCGGTGATAGCAGGGCGGGCCCTTATCCCCGACATGCCCGGGCGGCCTGAGCTGACGCAGGATCCATTGGGTATCCTGATCGCCAGCGCTGCGGTCTTTCTGCTGGTGTTCCCGCTTATCGAGGGCCATGCCTATGGCTGGCCGTGGTGGACCTTTGTGATGATCGCACTGGCAGTTGTCGTGATGGCCAGCTTCTTTGCGCATCAAAAGGCGCGGGCGAAGCGCGAACAGAGCCAGTTGCTGCCGGTGGCCCTGATGACCAACGGCAATTTCCTGCTTGGGTCGGCGATGACTATGACGTTTTTCTCAGGTGTCGCAGGCTTCTTCCTGGTGCTGGCCGTCTTCCTGCAAACCGGGTTTGGACTGACGCCGCTGCAATCAGGATTGACGACTGTGCCGTTCCCTATCGGCGTGCTGATCGCCTCGCTCATTTCGGGGCGGCTGGGCAGCCGTTGGCCTCACAGGCGCATCGTCGCCGGAGCGCTCGTCATGGGCACTGGCATGGGCTGGCTGCGCTTCGTCGTTGCCGGTGTGGGGGATGCCGTTGACCACTGGAACTTCGTCCTGCCGTTGCTGATGTGCGGTTTCGGCATGGGCATCGCCATCTCGTCGCTGTTCCAGACCGTGCTGTCGACCGTGCCGCCGCGCGACGCCGGTTCGGGGTCGGGTGCGGTGCAGGCCTTTCAGCAGATCGGCGCCGCACTTGGCATCGCCGTCACCGGGCAGATCTTCTTTTCGACCCTGGACGGCAGCGCGGGCCAGCCTCCGCATGTCGCCTTTGTCTCGGCTATGGAGCGTGCGCTTGTCTACGAGATGGTGGCCTTCGCGCTCGTGGCGGCGATGGTGTTCTTCCTGAAGCCGGCAGCGCCGCAAGGCAGCCATGGCAAACGTGTCGAAAGCCAGCAACCGCTTCCCGTGGAAATGTAACGGCAGCGCCTTCTGCCCGGTTCCTGCGGCTTACAATATCGCCTTGAAAACCGTTCCGATTTTCGAGGCGATGCTGTAGACGCGGAGGTGCGGCCACTCCGGTCGCCTCCCAGCCGATACTGACGATCATGCCATTGTGGATTCCCATCACCATCGCTGCCGCCTTTCTGCAGAATCTGCGGTCGGTGGTGCAAAAGCACCTCAAGGGCGTAATGGGCACCACGGGTGCCACCTTCGTCCGCTTCGGCTTCGGCTTTCCCTTCGCTCTCGCTTTTGTCGGCGTGCTGCATTTCGCGGTTGGCTACGAGTTGCCGGCGCTTAACAGGACCTTCTTCATCTGGGCGGTGGTCGGCGGCCTCGGCCAGATCGCCGCCACCTTCCTGCTGATCCACCTGTTCTCGTTCCGCAACTTTGCCGTCGGCACCGCCTATTCGCGCACCGAACCGGCGCAGGCAGCTCTCTTTGGTCTGCTCTTCCTTGGCGAGCGGGCGACAACAGGCGCCATTGCCGCGATTGCCATCAGCGTCTTCGGCGTGATGCTGATCTCGGTCGCCCATATGGCCTTCAATGTGCGGACGCTGGTGACCTCGGTCGCCAGCCGCAATGCTCTGATCGGCCTTGCCTCCGGCACGTTCTTCGGCATCTCGGCGGTCGCCTACCGTGCCGCCTCGCTGGCACTGGGCGGTCCCAATTTCATGATGCAGGCAGCGGTGACGCTGGCGGTGGTCATCGTCTTCCAGACGCTCTTGATGTTTGCCTGGATCGTCTGGAAGGAGCGCGACGAGCTGCCGCGCATCGCCAAGGCCTGGCGGCCGGCGCTGTTCACCGGCCTGGTGGGCGCTTCCGCATCCTTCGGCTGGTTCATGGCGATGACGCTGCAACAGGCTGCGATCGTCAAGTCGCTGGCCCAGATCGAGATGTTGTTCACCTTTGCGTCGTCGGTGTTCTTCTTCCGCGAGAAGATCAACCGGCTGGAGGTCGCCGGCTGCATCCTCATCGTCGGCGGCATCCTGGTGCTGCTCGCGGTCGGCTAGCTGCAGGTTTCACCCTTGCCCTGTCCCCGCTGAAGGGGGGAGAGGCGCGCGCGGGCAGGGGCGGATGAGGGCAGTGCCCTAGATCATCGATGGGTCGAGCGTCGGCTGGTCCTTGAAGCGCCCGATGATGCCGGCGATGTCGCCGCTCTGGAACGCGTCCTTGAGCGCATCGAAGGACGGCAGCACGAAATAGGCGCGCTGGAACTTGTCGATCTCGTAGGTCGTTCGCATCACCGTCTCGACATTGAACGGCACATGGTGCGCGTCGCGGCTTTCGACCGCGAACTGCAGCTCGGTGAAGGACGACATCAGGCCGGCGCCGAACGCCTTGAGCGGCTCGCCCGGTGCCTGCATCAGCCCGTATTCGACCGCGTACCAGTAGAGCCGGGTGATCATCTCGTCGCCGCCGAGCGCGATGTAGTCGCCGGCCTTCTCGCCGTAAAGCTGCATGAAGTCGGCGAAGGCCGGTTGGCTGAGCACCGGCACATGGCCGAAGAAATCGTGGAACATGTCTGGCTCGACGATGTAGTCGAGCTCTTCGCGCGTCCTCAGCCAGTTGGTGACGGGGAAACGGCGATTGGCGAGGTGATCGAAGAACGGCTGTGCCGGGATCAGGCCGGGCACCGCGACGATCTCCCAGCCGGTGAGCTTGCGCAGCTTGTCGCTGATCTCGTGGAAGTCGGGGATCTTTGCGGTCAGGCCGAGGGCCTCCATGCCGTCGAGATAGGAGTGGTGCGCCAGCCTTTCGGTGAGCTTGGTCTGGCGGTCGCACAGGGTGCGCCACACCTCCTGCTCGGCTGCGCTGTAGTCATATTTCTGCTCGACGGTGAAGTCCGAGCGGCACAGCGAATAGTCGCCGCGCAATCCCTGTTCGGCGCATTCGCGCGCATAGTCCTGAACGCTGACACCCACGACCTTTTCCTCCCCGGACATGGTTTCCGATAATGAGAGGATAGCTCCTGGTGCCGAGTGGAGTTCACTTCATTGCGAGAACTCTGGCTGAAATTGAGGTATATTCACCTTGACTGCAGGGACTGGGAGGAAATATGCCTCATCTCGACGATTACGAAATCCGCATGCTCGACATCCTGCAGCGCGACGGGCGCAAGCCGATCTCGGAGATCGCGCAGGAGATCGGGCTTTCCAACACGCCCTGTACCCGCCGCTTCGAGGCGTTGCAGGAAGCTGGTATCATCAAGGGTTTTTCGGCCCAGGTCAGCCGTCGCGCCGTCGGCCTGATGGTCGAAGTGTTCGTACAGGTCCGCCTGGTCAGCCACAGCGACGGCTCGCCGGAAAAATTCATCGCTGCCGTGCAGCGCATGGACGAGGTCTCGGCCTGCTGGACGATGACCGGTGACTACGACTTCCTGCTGCATGTCATGGTGCCCGAGGTCGACGATCTCAACGGCTTCGTCATGCACCGCCTGATGCGGCTGTCGGGCGTGCGCGACGTGCACACGCAACTCGTGCTGCAGAACATCAAGGGCCCGGGCCACGTGCCGCTCGCGCATCTGAAGCGGTAGCGCCCGCGGCCATTGCGCGGGCGCACCACGGCCTTTCAACCTTAAAAACCGACGATCGCGAACCGAAGCAGCAGCGAGGCGATGCCGAGCGCGATCAGCATGAAGCCGAGGCCGATTGGCGAGCCCCAGCCGTCCCAGGACATGGAGCGTTCCGCATATTTCCATTCTTCGTCCCGCGTCATCGGAACAGCGTGATGTTCGGTTGGCATGTCTGCCTCCTGCATGAGCTTGATTTTCCATGTGGTTCGCCGCATATTTCGCCTGTCGATGAAATATACGATAGATTGATATTTAGATGATCGAACTAAATTCGTCAAGCGTGGAACGGAATGCCCGCATGCATGCGATCACCCAGGCCGTCATGCGCTGGCAGGAGGCGACCCAGGCCTATGACGAGGCCGTCGGCGAGCGTGCCGGTTTGAACATCGCCGAGCGGCGGGCGCTGGCCTTGCTGATGGAGGGGGCACAGCCGGCAGGTGCCATTGCGACGGCAACGGCGCTGACGCCCGCCGCCGTAACGGCCCTGATCGACAGACTGGAAAAGCGGGACCTGGTCCGCCGGACGCGCAGCGCCGAGGACAGACGAAAGGTCATGGTCGAAGGCGGCGATGCCGCGCGCGAACTGGCCGAAACCTACTACGGACCGGTCGCCAGAGCGGGTGCTGCGATGCTAGATCGCTACAGCGATACGGAACTCGGCGTTATCGAGCGGTTCGTTCAGGACGCGCTCGCGCTGCAGGAGAAGGAACTGGCGCGCCTGTCGGGAGCTTGAGGCAGCGTCCGCGCGCATGCAGTGAGGCGAAGTCGATCGCTCGGCTTCGCCTCGATAGCGCTTCTTACGGAACGATCAGCGTGCCGGCGCCGTGTTCGGTGAACAGTTCGAGCAGCACCGAATGCGGGGTCTTGCCGTTGAGGATGACGACGCCTTCGACGCCGCGCTCGATAGCCTCGATGCAGGTCTCGACCTTGGGGATCATCCCGCCCGAGATCGTGCCGTCCCGGATCAGCGCCTTGGCGTCGGAGACGGTCAGCTCGTCAATCAGCTTCTTGTCCTTGTCGAGCACGCCGGGCACGTCGGTGAGGAACAGCAGCCGCGAGGCCTTGAGCGCGCCGGCGATGGCGCCTGCGAAGGTGTCGGCGTTGATGTTGTAGGTATGACCGTCACGTCCGGGGGCGACGGGGGCCAGTACCGGGATCATCTCCGAGCGCGCGAGCAGGTCGAGCAGCGTGCGGTCGACTTCGACCGGTTCGCCGACGAAGCCGAGGTCGAGCACCTTCTCGATGTTCGAATCGGGGTCGATCATGGTCTTCTTGGCCTTTTCGGCGAAGACCATGTTGCCGTCCTTGCCGCATAGGCCAATGGCCCATTCGCCCTCGGCGTTGATGAGGGCGACGATCTCCTTGTTGATCGAGCCGGCCAGGACCATCTCGACGATCTCGACCGTCTTCTGGTCGGTGACGCGCAGGCCGCCCTCGAATTTCGATTCGATGCCCATCTTGTTCAGCATCGCGCCGATCTGCGGGCCGCCGCCATGAACGACGATCGGATTGACGCCCGATTGCTTGAGCAGGGCGATGTCGCGGGCGAAGGCGCGGCCGAGCGTGACGTCGCCCATGGCATGGCCGCCATATTTCACCACGACCGTCTTGTTCTCGTAACGCTGCATGTAAGGCAGGGCTGCTGAAAGCAGGGCTGCCTGCATTTCGGCGTTGGCGGCGACGTTCGTCGACATCGGCATGATCCCGGATAGATGGATGATTTTGCGGGTCTTAGCCAAAAACCGGGCAAGGGGCAAATGGTTCGGTTGGTCCAAAGCGGCCGACGGCGAAGCTGCTTCGGGTTGCAGGATATGGCCGCGATAAACAGCAGTTGCAAATCGGCTAGCGCAACGTAACTTGGCGACAATGACGCCGCAGGACATCACCAAGCTGATAGTGCGGACTTCGATGAAGGATCGCGGAGCTTTCGATCTGCTTTACCGGCAGACGAGTGCGAAACTTTTCGGCGTCTGCCTGCGTGTATTGAATGACAGGGCAGAAGCCGAGGAGGCACTGCAAGAGGTCTTCGTCAAGATCTGGACGAAGGCCGACCGCTTCGCAGTATCCGATCTCAGCCCCATTTCGTGGCTCGTGGCCATCGCGCGCAACCATGCGATCGATCGCATCAGGGCGCGGCGACAGCCGACCGTTGCCATCGACGAGGCGATGGAGATCGCCGATCCGACGCCGGGGCCGGAGGCGGCCGCGGTTGCGGGCGACGAGGCCGGGCGCATACGAGGCTGCCTGGATGAGCTGGAACAGGACCGGGCTGCCGCCGTTCGCGGCGCCTATCTCAAGGGGGAGAGTTATGCCGAACTCGCGGAACGCCACGGCGTGCCGCTCAACACCATGCGTACCTGGCTGCGCCGCAGCCTGATCAAGCTCAGGGAATGTCTGGAAAGATGACACTGGCGGAAGACAACGGACCGGAACATGGAGGCGACGATATCGTTGCCGCCGAATATGTTCTCGGCGTGCTTACCGCCAACGAGCGGAGCCAGGCTGCCGCGCGCATCGACAACGAGCCCGGCTTTGCCCGGCTGGTCGATCGTTGGGAAGTTCATCTGTCGCCGCTTGCATCAGCTTATCCGGAAGTTACGCCGCCCGAGACGGTGAAACCGGCCATCGACCGCCGCCTGTTCAGCGGGGCCATCACGGCATCCGGGCCTGCTGCCTCGTCGAGCCTCTGGTCGAGCCTGGCTTTCTGGCGCGGGCTGGCCGCTGTCGCCGTGGCGGCGCTCGCCCTCTACGTCGCCGTGCCCTACATGGCCCCGCCGGCGGTTGCGCCGCAGGAGCGCATGGTGGCTTCGCTGGCTGCCGACGGCAGCGATGTCAAATACATGATCATGTATGACGAAAGGGCCGGCGAGATCGGCCTGTCGCATGTCGCCGGCGAGCGTGGCGCGGGCAAGGACTTCGAGCTCTGGATGATCGAGGGCACCAACGCGCCGGTGTCGATGGGCGTCATCCCCACCGGCACCACCATGAAGATGCCGGTCAAGGAAGACATGCGTCAGAAACTCGCTGCTGGGGCGGTGCTGGCCATCAGCCTCGAGCCCCAGGGTGGTTCGCCCACCGGCCTGCCAACCGGCCCCGTCGTCGCCGCGGGCGACCTGCGCAACATCTGATCCACCGTTCAAGTTTTGTCGGGCCGGGCTGAAACTTTGCCCGACGGCTGCTCGTTACTTTCTGTCTGTATGAATTAATATATTGATTTTGTTTGGAAAAAATTGATTTTCCTGAAACTTCCCGTGATCGGGACCGTATCTTCTTGTGTCTTTCCACAGCGGAAACAACCCCAAGGAGTTACGACATGCGTAAGATCTCTCTCGCTTTGCTTGCCGGCACCTTCTCTGCTCTCGCCACCTTCGCCTATGCCGAAAACCCGATGGTCGGCGGCGCTGCCATGTACGCCAACAAGAACATCGTCGAGAACGCGGTGAACTCGAAGGACCACACCACGCTCGTTGCTGCGGTCAAGGCTGCCGGTCTGGTCAAGACGCTGGAAGGCAAGGGCCCGTTCACGGTGTTCGCGCCGACCAACGAGGCCTTCGCCGCGCTGCCCAAGGGCACTGTCGAAACCCTGCTCAAACCTGAAAACAAGGACAAGCTGGCCAAGATCCTGACCTGCCATGTCGTCGGTGCCAAGGCGATGGCCGCCGACGTGATGAAGATGGTCAAGGACGACGGCGGCGCCCACAAGGTCAAGACTGCTGGCGGCTGCGAGCTGACACTCAAGGACGACGGTGGCAAGGTCACCGTTACCGACGAGAACGGCAATGTCGCCAACGTCACCATCGCCGATGTCGCTCAGTCGAACGGTGTCATCCATGTCATCGACAAGGTGTTGCTGCCCAAGATGTGAGCTCGCCTGACCGTGTGATTGCGCAGCATCGTTGCTCCCCGAGATGCCGCGCAATCAACCCCGGCGCCTCGCCTGCGGCTTCAAGTCGTGGCGGGGCGCTGATCGTTCAAGCCCAGTTGATTTCGCAGGCTGACGTCGGGAGCCTATGATGCGACAGGAGATATCAGATGAAACGCCGTACGTTTCTGCTGGGTGGCGCAGCATCCGCCGTTCTTTTCGCCACGTTGGGGCCGAGGCGCTTGATGCTCGGCGGACAGGCGCGGGCCGAGAGCTTCGAGGTGACCAGGACCGATGACCAGTGGCGCGCGACCCTGACACCGGCCCAGTTCGCCGTGCTGCGCCAGGAAGACACCGAAAGCCCCTGGACCAGCCAGCTGCTCAAGGAGCACCGCAAGGGCATCTTCCACTGCGCCGGCTGCGATCTCGCCGCCTATTCGTCTGAGGCCAAATACGACTCTGGCACGGGTTGGCCGAGCTTCTGGGAAGCCTTGCCCGATGCCATCGGCACCAAGACCGACACGTCGCTGCTGATGACCCGGACCGAGGTCCATTGCCGGCGCTGCGGCGGCCATTTCGGCCACATCTTCGACGACGGTCCCCAACCCACCGGCAAACGCCATTGCATCAACGGACTGGCGCTGACCTTCAAGCCGGCGACCGCCTAGCCGCCGTTGACCACCAGGGCGATCGCTGCCCGGAGTTCGTCCATGCCTTCGTTCTTTTCGGACGAAGTGGCGAGCACGACCGGGAAGGCGGCGGCGCGCTTCTTGATCTTGGCCAGCGTCTCCTCGATCAGCCTGGGCACGCCGGCCGCCTTGATCTTGTCGGTCTTGGTCAGCACGATCTGGTAGGAGATCGCCGCCTTGTCGAGCAGGGTCAGCACTTCCTCGTCGTTCTTCTTGATGCCGTGGCGGGAATCGATCAGCACATAGACGCGCTTGAGCGTCACGCGGCCGCGCAGATAGTCGAACACCAGCTTGGTCCAGGCGTCGACCTGCTCCTTCGGCGCTTTGGCATAGCCGTAGCCGGGCATGTCGACCAGCGCCATCGGCGGCAAATCGCCCTCGGCGCCGGAATAGCCATCGGGCACGAAGTAGTTGAGCTCCTGGGTGCGTCCCGGCGTGTTCGACGTGCGCGCCAGTCCACCCTGGCGGACCAGCCCGTTGATAAGCGACGACTTGCCGACATTGGAACGGCCGGCAAAGGCGATTTCGGGCGGCCCCTCTGGCGGCAGGAACTTCATCGCCGGCACACCGCGGATGAAGATCCACGGCCGGGTGAATGTCTCGGTATCGACCGGGGGCCTTGTCAAAGTCTGTTCGTTCAAACCGCAGCCTCCAGCTGAGCAATATCCGAGCCGCGAATGGCGTTCAGGTTGCGACCGATCTTTTCGACGGGCCAGTTCCACCATGCAATTGCCAGCAGCTTCTCGATGGTCTTGTCGTCGAAACGCTTCTTGACGACGGCCGAAGGATTTCCGGCAACGATCGCATACGGCGGTACATGCCGGCTGACAACCGATTTCGCAGCAATGATGGCGCCGTCGCCGATATGGACGCCGGGCAGGATCACCGCTTCCATGCCGATCCACACGTCATTGCCGATGATCGTGTCGCCGCGCACCTCCTGCCGCCAGGTGTCGACGTCGAAGCCGTCTTCCCAGCCATGTCCGAAGATGTTGAAGGGGTAGGTCGAAAAGCCCGACATCGCATGGTTGGCGCCGTTCATGATGAAGCGCGCGCCTTCGGCGATGGCACAGAACTTGCCGATGATCAGCTTGTCGCCGATGAACGGATAGTGGTGCAGCACGCATTTCTGCTGGAACAGGTCCGGGCCTTCGGGATCGTCATAGTAGGTGAAGTCGCCGATCTCGATGTTGCCGGCGTCGACGAGGGGCTTGAGGAAGCCGACGCGCTTGTGCATCGGCATCGGGTGCTTGATCGAAGGGTTGGGTCCATGCATGGCAGCTCTTCCATGTGACGGCGAACAGGATGGCAGTATAGCGCGGTCCGACGCAATGCCGACATCGCTACCGGTTCATCTTTGCCGGATGGCTATTGGGGGCGTCTCGTGGGCATTCGCGCAGGGGAGGGGCCGGGAAACCGGGGTCTCGCAAGGGACCTGCAAGACCCCGGCCTTGCCGAGACGGTTTTGTGCCAGCCGGGGGGAGGCCGGCGGACCGCCACCCCGCAGAACAAGCCTGGGAGGCACCTGGCAATAACGCGGCATCGCGGCAAAGAGTTTCAGCGCCCCGATGCCTGACAGCACAAAAGAAAAAGCCCCGGAAGTTCCGGGGCTTTTCGATTGCCTTGGCTGCTATTCGGCCGGCTTGGGCTTTTTCTTGAACAGCGTTCCGAGATTGTCCCACAGTTCGATCTTGGCGCCCTGGCGCTTCATGATGAAGCCCTGCTGCAGGATCGACAACGTGTTGTTCCAGGCCCAGTACAGCACCAGACCGGCAGGGAAACCCGCCATCATGAAGGTGAAGATGATTGGCATCCAGGTGAAGATCGCGGCCTGGGTCGGATCCGGAGGCGTTGGGTTCATGCGCATCTGCAGGAACATGGTCACGCCCATGATGAGCGGCCACACGCCGATCATCAGGAAGGCAGGCACGCCCCACGGCAGCAGGCCGAACAGGTTGAACAGCGACGTCGGATCCGGTGCGGCCAGGTCGTGGATCCAGCCGAAGAACGGCGCATGCCGCATTTCGATTGTGACGTAGAGCACCTTGTAGAGCGCGAAGAACACCGGGATCTGGATCAGCACCGGCCAGCAGCCTGCCAGCGGGTTGATCTTCTCGGTCTTGTACAGCTCCATCATCGCCTGCTGCTGCTTCATCTTGTCGTCCGCATATTTCTCGCGGATTTCAAGCATCTTCGGCTGCACCTTCTTCATGTTCGCCATCGACTTGTACGACTTGTTGGCGAGCGGGAAGAAGATGGCCTTGACGATGACGGTGGTGGCCAGGATGGCCAGGCCGAAATTGCCGAGGAACTTGTAGAGCGTGTCGATCAGCCAGAACATCGGCTTGGTGATGAAGTAGAACCAGCCCCAGTCGATCATCAGGTTGAACTGACGGATCTGGCGGTCCTTTTCATAGGCGTTGATCTTGGCCACTTCCTTGGCGCCGGCGAACATCAGCGTCTCGACCGTGGCCGACTGGCCGGCCGCGACCGTGATCGGGTCGGTCAGGTAGTCCGACTGATAGCGCGGACGGCCGTCGTCGAAATAGGAGAAGCGCGGCTGGAACGCCTGCTTGCCCGAGGGCACGAGTGCAGCTGCCCAATATTTGTCGGTGATGCCGAGCCAGCCGTCGGTGGACTTGCCGGGCAGGACCTGCTTGTCCTTCTCGATGGTCGCGTACTTCAGTTCCTGCAGGCCTTCGGTGCCGGTGACGCCGATCAGGCCTTCGTGCAGCACGTAGGTCGAGGCATGCAGCGGCTTGTCGAAGCGGGTGATGCGGCCGTAGTTGGCCAGCGACACGTCGGCGCTGCCGGCGTTCGTCACCGTGTCGGTGATGGTGAACATGTAGTCCTGGTCGACCGCGATCTGACGCTTGAAGGTCAGGCCCTTGTCGTTGACATAGGTCAGCGTGACCGGGGTCGCGGGCGTCAGCGTCTGGTTGCCTTCGGCGGTCCAGACGGTGTCGGGGCCAGGCACGGTGCCGGTCGCCTCGCTGCCGACGAAACCGATTTCGCCGTAGAAGCCGGATGGCAGCGACTGCGGGTTCAGCAGTTCGATGATCGGCGAGTTCGGCTCGACCGTGACCCGGTAATCCTTGAGGCTGAGGTCGTCGACGCGTGCGCCGGTGAGATTGATCGAGCCCTTGAGGCTCGGCGTGTCGATGGCGACGCGATTGGAGGTGGCGACGGCCTGGGCACGGTCAGCGGGGGCTGCACCCTGGACTGCAGGCGTGCCGGGCACGCCTGCCTGCGGCTGGGTGGTCGGAACGCTGCCTGCGGTGCCGGCCGGCTGGGCAGCCTTCTGCTCCTGCGCGACCCGTTCGGCCTGAACGCGTGCTGCCTCGCGCTGCGTCTCGACGCGCGGGTTCATGTAGAACACCTGCCAGAGCGTCAGGATCAGCACCGACAAGGCGATGGTGATAAAGAAATTACGGTTGTTTTCCATCGAAAGCCCTTATCGCGTTCCGCGAATGCGCCGAGAAAGTTCGGCCGTGATCTGGCCGAAAGGGGCGGTGAGCACATCTTCGCGCCCGACGATCACATAGTCTTTGCCGGCGGCCATGTCACCTGCGGCATGTGTACGAACGGCTTCCCTGAGGCGCCGTTTGACACGATTGCGGACAACCGCATTGCCGACCTTCTTGGTGACGGTATAGCCGACCCTCGGCCCCGCTTGGTCGTCGCGATCCAAAACCTCGACGAGAAAAAACCGCCCGCGCCGCTTGTCACCGCGGCGGACGGCCAGAAACTGTTTTCTTTTCAGAAGCCGTTCGGGGCCGCGTCCGTGCGGAGCAGACCCCTCTGGCTTGCCGTCAGCGGGCAAGGTTCCCGCCTATGGCTTAGGCGGAGAGCCGCTTGCGGCCGCGGTTGCGGCGAGCTGCGACGACGCCACGACCACCCTTGGTTGCCATGCGAGCACGGAAACCATGACGGCGCTTACGGACGAGTTTGGACGGCTGATAGGTACGCTTCATTTGTTTTTATACCGCGGGGTGCGGCCCTTCTTGATTCTGTCACTTTGTAACAGGAGCTTGGCTCGGCTTGCTTCTACGCGATCAAAAACCGCGACGGAAGCGGGGCCCGAGCGTGAGCGGGCTTATAAAAAGAAGGTGTGGCGGAGTCAATCCGGCTGCCGATCGCCACTTCAGGTTGCCGGCGGTGCGATGAACATGCCGTCTGCGCCAGCGAATTGGTCGGCTCTGTATCTTCTTTGTCGTTCGTGGAATTTGCAAGTGCGCGGCGATAACCTATCTTTGCCCGTGAAGGGAAGGTTTCCGCGTCGAGCGGCGTTCCTTCTTGAGAGGCAACCGGCATCCCCCGGTGCGGGATTGCAGCAAAGGCGCAGATGACTGAAGCAGCCGATACCGTTGCCGATGCCGGCAAGCAGGCTGAACGCTCGGTCCCGCTGTCGCGCGGCCTGTCGAGCAAGTTGCTGTTGCTGACCGTTGCCTTCGTGCTTTTCGCCGAAGTCCTGTTCTTCCTGCCGTCGATCTCCTCGTTCCGTATCCGCTGGCTCGAGGAGCGGCTGGCGACCGCGGCGGCCGTCGCCACCATCCTGGTCCAGGGCGACCCCACGACGCTGTCGCGCTCTGCCCAGAATGACGTGCTGATGGCCATCGGCGCCAAGGCGATCGCCGTACGTGACGGCGGCGTTTCGCGCCTGCTCGTCGTTTCGGAAATGCCGCCGCAGGTCGACGAGCACATCGACATTTCCAACGCCACGGTGCTCGGCTCGATGCCGGCCGCGATCGACACTCTGCTTTTCGGCGGCAGCCGCATGCTGCGCGTCTACGGTCCGGTCGGCGACAGCACCAAGGAATTCGAGCTTGTGCTGCCCGACTATCGCCTGCACAGGGCCATGCTCGCCAATGCGCGCTATATCGCGGTCGTTTCGCTGCTGATCTCGCTGTTTACCGCAGCGCTGCTCTATGGCGCCATCGACCGCATCATGATCGGGCCGATCCGCAACATGACGCGTTCGATGCTGACCTTCTCCGGCGCACCCGACGATCCGGCAGGCGTGATCGTGCCCGAGCCGCGTGCCGACGAGATCGGCGTCGCCGAACGCGAGCTGTCGATGATGCAGGCGCGGCTGCAGAAGATGCTGAGCGAGCAGAAGCACCTGGCCGATCTCGGCCTCGCCGTGTCCAAGATCAATCATGACATGCGCAACATCCTGGCCTCGGCGCAGCTGATGTCAGACCGCTTGCGCGTGGTGAAGGACCCTTCGGTGCAGGCCTTTGCGCCCAAGCTGGTGCGCACGCTCGACCGTGCAGTTGCCTATTCCGAGAACGTGCTGGCCTATGGCCGTGCGCAGGAGCCGCCGCCGGCACGCCGCCGCCTGCGGCTGCGCCAGCTTGTCGACGACGTCCATGGCCTGCTCGGCCTCGATCCCGAACAGGGCATCGAATTCTCCAACGCCATCGATTCGGATTTCGAGATCGATGCCGATGCCGACCAGCTGTTTCGGGTTCTGACCAATCTCTGCCGCAACTCGGTCCAGGCGATGGCTGGCGTCTCCGACAATGCCATCGTCAACCGCCTGACGGTCCAGGCGGAGAGGGAAGGCAGCGTCAGCCGCATCCTGGTTGCCGACACCGGCCCGGGCCTGCCGCAAAAGGCGCGCGAAAACCTCTTTGCCGCCTTCCGCGGCTCGGCCCGCAGCGGCGGCACCGGCCTCGGGCTGGCAATTGCCTACGAGCTCGTGCGCGCCCATGGCGGCATGCTCGAGCTGGTCGAAAGTGCTGGCGGCCGCACGGTCTTTGCCGTCTCCATCCCCGACCAGCCGGTGCGGCTCGACGACGCCCGCAGCAACCTGCGCCGTCCGGCCTGACGAAAAAACTTTGCCGGCAGCGGCTTGCAATTCGCAAATCCAGCCGCTAGGTAGCGCCCATCGCTGCGGTCGATCGGCCGGAGCGTGTTGGCCGTCCAAACGGCCTGTTGCGCGCCCGTAGCTCAGCTGGATAGAGCACCAGACTACGAATCTGGGGGTCAGAGGTTCGAATCCTTTCGGGCGCGCCATTTCTTTTTCCCAATCCGGAACACAGCTACGCACAGGGCTCGCCATTGGTCCCTGAAGCGCATGCGGCGCCTCCCCCACCACAATGCTGTGCTCGGGCGCGGCAGCACGCCTGTGGAACTGGACTACCGCCACGGGCGACTTTCCGCACACCATGAAACTTGGAGTTCCGTCCGGGGACGCGTGATATCCATCGCCCGCGCCAAGATTGCGCGAGGGGGCTGGCCTAGCGATATCGGTGCCCATCGTCTTGCCGGCATGCCTGCCGCGGCGTAAACGGCAGCTTTTTGAAATTGCAGCATTTCCGGTTACGCTATTGCATTCTTTCGCCTCTGACTTTGCTCCGCATGCCTATACTGCTGACCGCCTGGCCCAGATGCAGGGTTTCCTGAACGGGCTTGCCCTGGCCGCGGGCGATCTGCTCGAGACGCATCTCGCATTCCCCCGGGAGGTCCATTACGTCGCCGACCTGCAGCGCTGGCTGCTCAGTCAGATGACGGTCGCCATGCATTTCGAGCATGAGCGCGATCCGGCGTTGCCGCCGATTTCCCCCAAGAATCTGATCGGGGCTCTCAAGGAGACGCGGATCGCCAGCCGCAACACGGTCCACTCCTTTCTGCAGGAGTTGAAGCGTTACGGTTTTGTCGTGCCGATGCCGAGCCTGGACAACCGCAACAGGCATTCACGGGCGACCGAGATGAGCGAACAACTGATCCGGCGCTATTTCGACATTCACCTGAGGGCGCTCGACCTGGTCGACAGCGGGCAGCGTTTTGCCTTGTCCTGTCGGGCGCCGCAGCTTTTGCCCCATGCTCAGCCTCGTTTCGTGCGGTTGTTGCTGGCGCAGGAGGAGTGGCACAGGCCGCCACAAAGCATCGCAAAATTCGTGCGTTCCGATTCAGGCAGCAGCGTGCTGCATGACCTGATCAAGGCCGTGCCGTCGCTGTCGTCGGACATGATGTCGCCGATCTGGGTCGGAAAGGTGTCGCCCAACGCGCTGTCGCAGCGCTACCGCCTCTCGAGAACGCACGCCGCGCGGCTGTTCGCGCAGGCGAGGGAGACTGGCCTCCTGGGCTGGAAGAACAAAAGCAATCGGGGCGATTGCTGGATCTCGCCCGATCTGGTCCGTGCCTACCGCCACTGGCAGGCGCTTAAACTGGCTGCGGTTTCGCAAGCCTTCCGTGAGGCCTGCGAAACCGCCGATCTTCACCCCCTGGCTGCCTGACCGGCTGTCGAAGGGGAGGGCCGCCGAGCTTACTCGTGGATCGTGTACGAGCCCATCTCGCAGAGGTCCTGCGTGTCGGTGGTCGTGTCGAGGTCCGAGCCCTCTTCGAATTCGAACTTCATGTCGTATTTGCAGACGTCGCGGCCGTCGGCGATGGTGATCTCGATGCTGTCGCCCGGGTTGAGCACCTGCTTGCCGAACACGTCGCCTTCCCAGCTTTCCACGCCGACCGGCGAGGTATAGAAGCGCGTCAGAACCGACTTGGTGCCGTTCTTGAGCGTGAAGACGAGATCTTCGGCCTTGGCAGGCGCCGACGCGAGGACGACCGTCGCCAAGGCAATGGCGAAGCTGAATTGTTTCATGATTTCATCCAGTTATGGGTTGTGAGACGTGTTCTCGGCAGCGATGTACACGAGCGTCGAACCCAGTTGAAGCTGGCTGCCGTTCCATGTTTGGCACTATCGGAGTTGGCGGGCGCCGGGTGAGGGAACGATGCCCTTGCCGGAGACCGGTGCCTGAGGCCGTCGGGCCCCGGTAGGGAATTTCGGTCAAGTAGCTGCGCGGTTTCTCGGCAGATGCCCGCGAGCGCGGCGGTTGACGCGAAGGTGCCGGCCACATCCCCAAAAAAGTTTGTCGGCCGCTTGCAATTCGCAAATCCAGCCGCTAGGTAGCGCCCATCGCTGCGGTCGACCGGCCGGAGCGTGTTGGCCGTCCAAACGGCCTGTTGCGCGCCCGTAGCTCAGCTGGATAGAGCACCAGACTACGAATCTGGGGGTCAGAGGTTCGAATCCTTTCGGGCGCGCCATTTCTTCTCCCGACGCTTCTTTTCCAGCCAACCTCGCTTTCGGCTGTTGCGTTGCGCTGCCTCTCCCTTTGCATGTTGTTTGACCAACAATGATGTGCGTTGCACAACATTTGGAGTTGCACGTTAGCTGCCACGAAAATAGGCTCGCTCGTCCCTCCGCGCGCCCTGCCGGCGCCAGGGCGTCGAAACAGCAGAGGCTTCAAATGACACGATTTCACACCCTCCTCGCGGCTGGCGTTGCCGGCCTCGCGACGACGCTCGTCGCCGCGCCGGCTCTGGCCCAGGGCAAGACGCTGACCATCTCCTGGTGGGGCTTCAACGGCGACAAGCTCGACGAGTACATCATCAAGCCGTTCAAGGAGAAGTGCGGCTGCGAGATCGTGTTCGAGACCGGCAACAACGCCGACCGCCTGAACAAGATCAAAATCCGCAACGGCGAGGGCGTCGACGTCGCCTACTTCACGGACGCCTATTCGCAGATCGGCATCAAGGAAGGCCTGTTCCAGCCGATCGACAAGTCGAAGGTGCCGAACCTCGACGGCCTCTATGATCTCGCCAAGGCTCCCCAGGGCGAATTCGGCCCGGCCTACACCATCGGCCGCGTCGGCGTGATCTACGACACTGCCAAGGTGAAGACGCCGGTCACCTCCTGGAACGACCTCTGGAAGGAAGACTTCAAGAGCGCGCTGTCGCTGCCGGGTATCACCACCACCGCCGGCCCGATGGCCGTCATGATTGCTGGCATCCATGCCGGCGTCGACCCGTTTGCCGACACCGACGGCGCGTTCAAGGCGGTCGAGGCGCTGAAGCCCAACGTCGTCAAGAACTACAACACCGGCTCCGAGCTGGTGAATCTGTTCTCGACTGGCGAAATCTCGGCTGCTGTCGCCCAGGACTTCACGCTCGCCCAGATTCAGGCTGCCGTGCCGACCGCCGCATGGGCCAATCTCTCTGACGGCGCCATCGCCACGCTGAACACCATCAACATCCCGAAGGGCGCTGCCAACGTTGAACTCGCCCACGAGTTCATCAACTTCGTGCTGTCGAAGGAAGTGCAGCAGAAGACTGCCGAGAACGGCGTTGATGCGCCTGTCGTCAAGGCTGTCGAGCTGACGCCCGAGCAGGCCAAGCTGTGGACCTATGGCGCCGACATGATCGCGTCGCTGAAGCAGGTCGACTACGAGAAGCTCAACACGGCCAAGACCGAGTGGGTTGATCGCTGGAACGAAGTCTTCGGTATGTAAGACCAAACGACGGGGAAGGGCGTCTGCCTTTCCCCGTTCTTGTACATATCACTGAATATTCTGCCCCTTTTGCCCGCTGCCAGGCCCTTTGCGGCATTCTGCGCCTTTCACTCTCGCGCAATGAAGGCTAGCAAGCCCCGAAAGTGCTGCTCCCTGTCTGGAGCGCGCCGGGCTAAACTGGAAGAGATCGGAACTTCATGCTGAAACGCTTTGCCGGATGGTGGATCGCCGGGCCTGCAACGCTGGCGGTTCTGGTATTCTTGGTGCTGCCGGTGGCCGCCACCATTGCTACGACCTTCGGCGAGGACGGCGGCATCTTTGCGCCCTACATCGCATTCTTCAACAGCGGCTTCCGCCGCACCGTGCTCTGGCGAACCATCGAGATCTCGCTGGCAACGACCGCCATCTCGCTCGTCGTCGGTTTTCTCACCGCCTATGTGGTGTCGAAGACTCCTGGCAAGCTGAAGAGCCTTTTGATCATCGCCGCCGTTTTCCCGCTGCTGACCGGCGTCGTCGTCCGCTCCTTCGCCTGGCTGATCATCCTGGGCAAGAACGGCATCCTCAACAACTTCCTCGTCGGCATCGGCGCGGTCTCCGAGCCGCTTCCGATGCTCTACACCCAGGGCTCGGTCATCGTCGCCATGGTCTATCTGTTCGTGCCGCTGATGATCCTGACGCTCGTCGGCGTGCTGGAGAACATCCCCGACGACGTCGTCCAGGCCTCGTCGTCGCTTGGCGCCACGCCGGCAGCGACCTTCCGGCAGGTCATCCTGCCGCTCGCCGTACCCGGCCTCATCGTTGGTGCCGTGCTCGTCTTCACTGGCTCCTTCACCGCCTACGCCACGCCCCAGCTTCTCGGTGGCGAGCGCCAGATGGTGATGGGCACGCTGATGTACCAGCGTGCCATGGTGTCGTTCGATTGGGTCGGCGCCTCCACAATCGCAGCAATCATGGTGGTGATCACTGTCACCGTGGTTCTTGCCATGAGCCGCGTTGCGCGGCGTCTCAACCCGATGGCGACATGATGACCAGCCGTATCAATCCCCTGCTCATCCTGTTCACCGTCCTGGTCTACATCTTCCTGATGGGGCCGCTGATCATCGTGCTTGGCGCGTCGGTCAGCGACACCACCTACCTGACCTTCCCGCCGCAGGGCCTGACACTGCGCTGGTTCGAGAACATCTTCGAAATCAGCGCCTTCCGGCGCACCATCATCACCAGCCTCGAACTCGCTTTCCTAGCGACCGGGCTGGCGCTGCTGGTCGGCATCCCCGCCGCCTATGCGCTCAACCGCTACCGCATCAAGCTGCCGTCCTGGCTGTCGACAGTCTTCGTGCTGCCGATCCTGGTGCCAGAGATCGTGCTCGGCTTCTCGCTGCTGAAGTCGGTTGCGGTGGGCATGCAGACGCCGATCTTCCTGACGCTGCTCGTCGGCCACATGCTTCTGGTGCTGCCCTATTGCGTGCGTGTCGTCTCGGCGAGCCTCGCCTCTTTCGACTTTTCAATCGAGGAAGCCGCCGTCAGCCTCGGCAGCCCGCCGGCGAAGACGTTCTTCACCATCGTGCTGCCCAATGTGCGCTCGGGTGTGATTGCCGCCTTCATCCTGGCTTTCATCACCTCGATCAACGACGTGTCGACGTCGCTGTTTCTCACCGGTCCCGGCGTTTCGACGCTGCCGATCCAGATCCTCGCCCATGTCGAGCAGTTCTTCGACCCGACGATCGCGTCGGTGTCGGTGCTGCTGATGCTGCTGACCGTCGCAGTCATGGCCATCGTCGAGCGTACGCTCGGCCTCACCTTCCTTGCGAAATAGACCAATGACCCAGGCACTTACTGTCCAGAATCTCACCGCTCACTACGGCGCCACCAAGGTGCTGGAGGACCTGTCGCTGTCGGTCGGCAAAGGCGAGCTCGTCTCGCTGCTCGGCGCCTCGGGTTGTGGCAAGACGACGACGCTGCGCCTCATTGCCGGCTTCCTCGAACCGACCTCCGGCTCGATCCGCCTCGGCGACAAGGACCTGACCCGGTTGCCCGCCTACAAGCGCGACATCGGCCTGGTGTTCCAGAACTACGCGCTGTTCCCGCATCTCAGCGTGCTCGACAATGTCGGCTTCGGCCTGAAGCAACGCGGTGTGGCCCCTGCCGATCGCGAGAAGCGCGCCAAGGCGATGCTAGAACGCGTCGGCCTGTCCCAGCTCGCCGACCGCCTGCCTGGCGCGCTGTCGGGCGGCCAGAAGCAGCGCGTGGCGCTCGCCCGCGCACTCGTCATCGAGCCGCCGCTCCTGATGTTCGATGAGCCGCTGTCCAACCTCGACGCCAAGCTGCGCGTCGACATGCGCGTCGAGATCCGCCAACTGCAGCGCGCCAACGGCACCACCTCGGTCTACGTCACCCACGACCAGGAAGAGGCGTTCTCGATCTCCGACCGCGTCGCCATCATGAATGCCGGCCGCATCATGCAGTTCGATACGCCCGAGACGCTGTACCAGCGCCCGGCCAATGCGTTCGTCGCCCGCTTCGTCGGCTTCGAGAACCTGGTGCCGATGAAGGTTGCGGCGCGCGACGGCGCGACCGTGTCGGCCGTCACCGAGGACGGTTCGCAGCTCAAGCTGTCGCAGGACCGCTTCGGCGCGATCCCCGATGCGTTCGTGCTTGCCGCACGCGCGGACGGCCTGTCCGTCTCGACCGACGCCAACGCCGAAGGCATCCCGGCGACGCTCGGTCTGCGCACCTATCTTGGCCGGGCCTACCAGTACCAGGCCGACACTGCTGCCGGCCAACTGATCGCCAACGGCTCGCTGTCGGCGCCGCTGGAGCCGGGCGCCCAGGCCAAGCTTGTGCCCGTGCCCGACCAGTGCTGCGTGCTGAAGCCGGAGTGAGCCGAGGAGCGACCATGTCCATCCTCATCACCAACGCGACCGTCCTGCCCTGCACCGAGGACATGCCCGTCATCGACAGGGGCTGGGTCCACGTCGAGGGCGACATCATCAAGGCCGTTGGCGGGGGCGATGCCCATGAGATCGCCGGCGCGGAAATCGTCGATGCCGACGGCGATCTCGTTATGCCCGGTATCGTCAACCCGCATTGCCACATGGCGATGACACTGTTCCGTGGTTTGGGCGAAGACGTCGATGACCGGCTCTACCGCTACATTCTGCCCTTGGAGCGCAAGTTCGTGCGGCCCGAGGCGGTGCGTGCCGGCACGGCCCTGGCGGCGCTCGAACTGATCGAGGGCGGCGTCACGTCGGTCGCCGACATGTATTACTTCGAGGCCGAGGTCGCCCGGATCGTCGCCCAATCAGGCATCCGCGGCGTGCTCGGCCAGACCATCGCCGACTTCGACCCGCCGGATCACAAGTCGGTCGATGAGGGTTTCGCGCTGACCGAAGCGCTGGTCGCCGAATTTTCCGGCCACAACAGAGTCATCCCCTCGATCGCGCCGCATGCACCCTACTCGACCGGCATGGCGACCATGGAGCGCATCGCACGTTGGGCGGACGATCATCCCGATGTGCCCGTGCAGATGCATCTTGCCGAGAGCGACCAGGAGATGGAGTGGGCTGAGAAGACCCACGGCATGCGACCGGTCGAGGTGGTGGAGAAAGCGGGACTCCTGCGTAAGGGCCTGATCTGCGCCCACTGCCTGCATGTCGACGCATCGGACATCGAGCGCATGGCCCATGCCCAAGTCTGCGTCGCCCACAACGCCCGCTCCAACGGCAAGGCTGGGCGCGGCATCGCACCCGTTGAAGCGATGCGCAAGGCCGGCATTCCCGTGGGTATCTCGACCGATGGCGCGATGAGCGGCAACACGCTCGACCTGTTCTCGCAGTTCGCCCCGGTGTCGATGTTCGCTAAGCTCCTGGGCCACAGCCGCAAGCCGATGGCCTCGGTCGACGTCGTGCGCATGGCAACCCGCGATGGCGCGAAGGTGCTCGGGCTGGACGCAAAAGTCGGTTCGCTCGAACCGGGCAAGCAGGCCGACCTCATCCGCGTCAGCTTGGCCTCACCGCGCCAGCAACCTATCTACGACATCTACTCGACGCTGGTCTTCGCCACCATGCCGACCGATGTGCAGGACGTCATGGTGGGCGGCGACTGGCTGATGCGCGACCGCAAGGTGCTGAGCCTCGAACGCAAGAAGGTGCTGCGCGACGCCCTGCAGGTGGCGCAGAGCTTCAAGGCCGAGATGGCCCGTATCGACGCTGCGGGCTGATCAGCCGCGGACGAGCGTCCGACAAATACAGGGAAGGACAACATCATGAACAGATCAGAAGCCTCGGCGCAGCTCGACAAGGTGCTTGCTAATGTCGACGCCAATATTGACGGCAGCCTGGAGCGTCTCTTCGACCTGATCCGCATCCCTTCCGTGTCGACCGATCCTGCGCATGCTGAGGACTGTAAGCGCGCCGCCGAATGGCTGACGAAAGAGCTCGGCTCGTTGGGGTTCGACGCCTCGGTGCGTCCGACCGCGAGACATCCCATGGTGGTCGGCCACGACCGCACGGGGAAAGGGCCGCACGTGCTGTTCTACGGCCACTACGATGTCCAGCCGGTCGATCCGCTCAATCTGTGGCACTCCGATCCGTTCGAGCCGAAGCTGGTGCCTCAGCCCGACGGCGAGACCCACATCGTTGCCCGTGGCGCCTCCGACGACAAGGGCCAGTTGCTCACCTTCGTCGAGGCGTGCCGCGCGTGGAAAGCCATCACCGGCAGCTTGCCGATCCAGGTGTCGGTGCTGTTCGAGGGCGAGGAGGAGATTTCGAGCCCTAGCCTGCCGCCCTTCCTCGACATGACCGGCGCCGAGCTCAAGGCCGACGTCGTACTCGTCTGCGACACCGACATGTGGGACGCCGAGACGCCCGCAGTCACCACCATGCTGCGCGGCGTGTTGAAGGAGGAGATCGTCATCTCCTGCTCCAACCGCGACCTGCATTCGGGCATCTACGGCAACGCCGCGCGCAACCCGCTCCAGGTGCTGTCCGACATCATCTCCAGCCTGCGGACATCAGACGGCGGTGTTGCTGTCGCCGGCTTCTATGACGGTGTCCGCGAACTGCCCGATGCCATCAAGGCGCAGTGGCAGCGCCTGCCTTTCGACGACAAGGGCTTTCTGGGCGACATCGGCCTGTCGGTCCCCGCCGGCGAAAACGGCCGCTCCGTGCTCGAGCAGGTCTGGGCGCGCCCGAGTTGCGAAATCCACGGCATCATTGGCGGCTACACCGAGGAAGGCTTCAAGACCGTCATCCCGGCCAAGGCGCAGTCCAAGATTTCGTTCCGCCTCGTCGCCGGCCAGGATCCCCAGAAGATCCGCGACGCCTTCCGCGCCCACGTCCGCGCCCGCATCCCGGCCGACTGCTCGGTCGAGTTCATCGACCACGGCGCAAGTGCCGCGACCGTCATGCCGATCGACGGCGATTTTCTCGGAAAGGCGCTCGGCGCGCTGACCGAGGAATGGGAGCGCGAGGCGGCCGTCGCCGGCAGTGGCGGCTCGATCCCGATCGTCTCCGCTTTCAAGGAAAAGCTCGGCATGGATTCGCTGCTGATCGGCTTCGCGCGCTTCGACAACCGCATCCACAGCCCGAACGAGAAATACGACCTGTCGAGCTTCCGTAAGGGTATCCGTTCCTGGGCGCGGATTCTCGCGGCGTTTGCGGACAACAAGGGCTGAGGTTGCCGGGCGGGCGCGTTCTTTGAGGCTCGCCCGCCGATGGTTTTCGTGACCGGATGAAGGGGTTTACGGGCTCGCACCTCAGGATGAGGGGCGGCGCTGATATCCCTGACGGTGAGGGCGCTTTCGAGCGCTTCCGCCTCAGTAGCCCTCATGGTTCGACAGGCTCACCAGGAGGTGCAGCGCAGTTCGCTACCAAACCACCTTGTGGCTCTCGCCCGTCTGCACGTTCACGAACCCCTCGGGCACGGCATCGGTCGGCGCAACCAGCACCCAGCGCCACGGCGCGCAGGTGAGGGTGGCGAACTGCAGGCGCTCGGGAAAGCCGGGAAACCAGCGCGGTGAAAACGTCGGCTCGTAGAGCCAGTCGATCTTGTTGGCTTCGGCGTAGAGCGTTTCCATCTCGGCATCGAGCGCCTCGGCGGGACGATTGGTCATCAGGCCGCCGACCTCGTAATGCACGTCGGCCACCACCTTGCCGCCCGTCACCAGTGCCCAGCCGCCCTGGTTTTCCGAGATGCGGTTGACCACTTCGGCCATGGCCGCGTCAGACGAGCCGACCACCCAGATGTTGTGCTGATCGTGCGCCACCGTGCAGCCCACCGCCGTGTCGGGCGTTTTCGGCCCGCAGCCGAGCCAGAACATTTTTGCGACGCGGCCCTTGCCCGAATAGCGGTCGACGACGGCGAATTTGGTGATGTTGCGGTTGCTGTCGCGCTGCACGGCGCCATCGGCAACGGCAAGTTCCGTGGTGATGAAATTGTCGTCCCAATGGAACGGGCGCAGCAGTGCCACCTGCATCGTCGCACGGCCCGGTTCGGCAGATATGGCGAAGTCAGCGGCGGTGAGCTTGCGGCCGACATTGACCGTCTTCGTTGCCCAGTCGGGCCAGTCGATGGCAGGCAGGTTGCCGGTAAAACGCTTGCCCTCGGACACCTGTTCGCCGTCGGCCCAGACCTCCGCGATCGACACGGTCGCCGCCTTGTCGAGCAGCACCATATCGGCGAAGCGGCCGGGGGCGATGGAGCCGACGAAGGGTGTCAGCCGCATGTGCCGCGCCGGGTTGATCGACACGCACTGGTAGGCGATTTCAGGCGCCAGGCCGCTTTCGATGGCGAGGCGGACATTGTGGTCGGTCGCGCCCATCTTCAGCGTGTCGGAGGCGCTGCGGTCGTCGGTGGCGAAGGCCACCTGGCTCCAGTCGCGCAGGCCGCGTTCGAGCAGGCCCTTGATGATGTCGGGCATCGAATGTGGCCTGATCTCGACGAAGATGCCGCGCCGAAGCTTGTCCCACGCTTCCTCGGGCGTCCATGCCTCGTGGTCGGAGGACAGGCCGGCGGCGGAAAACGCATTGATCGACGGCAGGTCGCGCAGGCCCGCGCCATGACCCTCGACCACGCCGCGCTTCTCGAAGGTCGCCTGGATCATGCCCCAGAGCCGGCCATAGGACGGGTTCTCGGGGTTCCACACCGCAGGCCAGTCCATGACCTCGTCGAGGCCGGCGACCATGGTGCTTTCGCCGAGAAAGCCGATCTGCTCGGCATAACCGAAATGGCCGCCGCCGCCTTCATAGGCCGTCGGCGGCACGGCCGAGCCGGGCAGCGGGAAAATCTTCATCGGCGAGCCGGCGCGGCGCGCCGTCAGCCAGAATTCGAGATTGTTCGGTCCGTTGACGTTGGAGAATTCGTGGCTCGCCTCACACGTCCAGGTGTTGCCGCGCGGCATGACCAGCGCGGCCTCGTGTTCTGGTGTCAAATGCGAGCTTTCGATGTGCTTGTGCACCTCGCCGAAGCCCGGCACAGCCGAAAGATGGGTGCGGTCGATGGTCTCGCGCGCCGTGCCCGAAAAGCTGCCAGCGGGGCCGACGTAAGCGATGCGGCGGCCGCGGATCGCGATCTCGCAATCGTCCATCCAGGTGCCGGTGTGCACGTCGAGCACGCGGCCGAGCTGGACGAGGCGGTCGGCCTCGCGCTTGCCGAGGGCAACGAGGACAAGGTCCTGACGTATCAGGATTTCGTCGGCGGGATCGATGAGGAGATCGGCGGGCAGGGGAGCTGTCGTGGTCATGGCCTCGCCTCTACTGCATCGCCCGCGAAATCGGAACCCGTTTCCGCTGGGCCAGCATAAGGCAAGTTTGATCGAGAGGCGCTGGTGCAAGCATTTCGGCTTGATTCCTCCGATGCGATGATGTGAAGCCAGCGGACTCTATTTGGAATGAAAGGTCGCGCCATGCAGCTGAAGCCTACCCGCAAGGTGATCATCGACACCGATCCCGGCATCGACGATGCGGTGGCGATCCTTTTGGCTCTGAAGTCGGCCGAGTTCGACGTCATCGGCATCACCACCGTCGCCGGCAACATCGGCATCGCCACCACCACACGCAATGCCGGCCGCATCCTGGCGCTCGAAGGCCGCGTCGACGTGCCTGTCGTCGCCGGAGCTTCCGGGCCGCTGTCGCGGAAAGGTTTCGACACCGCCGACATCCACGGCAATGACGGCCTCGGCGGCGTGGCTTTCCCCGATGCGCTTTCACAGCCCGTGTCTGGCGACGCCGTAACATGGCTGCGAGACACGCTGGTGGCCGCCGAGGCTGGCAGCATCGACATCCTTGCGCTTGGCCCGCTCAGCAACATCGCCCGCCTTGTCTCCGAGCATCCGGATGCGGCCAAGCGCATAGGCCGCGTCATCGCCATGGGTGGCGCGGTCTACGAGCCGGGCAACATCGGCCCGCGCGCCGAGTTCAACATCGCCGCTGACCCTGAGGCCGCCGAGATCGCCTTCGCCGCCGGGCTCGACATGACACTGATCCCACTCGACGTTACCCGCAAGGTCCGCGCCACGCGCGACGACACCGCCATGCTTCAGGCCTCTGATGTGCCAGCGGCCGTTGCCTCCGGGGCATTGATCGACGCCTACTTCCAGTCGACCACGGGCGGCGAGAGCCGGCCGCTGCACGACCCCTGCGTGATGTTGCTGGCGCTGGATGAGGCGCTGTTCGGCTGCGAGACGCTGAAGCTCGCGGTCGACACCGGCACCACGCGTGACGCTGGGGCGCTGACGGTTTCAGACGATGGTGCTGCGGTTTCGGTGGCGCTGAAGGTTGAGAGCGCGGCAGTGTTGAAGCTGCTCTATGACAGGCTAAAGGCGGAGTAGCGCTTCATCATCCCAGACGCCGGAGGGAAGGGCAGCAATTCGGGATCTATGCGACGGACAGAGGGATTTGGCACCGAGAGCGTCGCCGGGCCCAACCGATCCCCTTACTTGCGTTGTCCGGCTGTTGGCCTCGCGCCCTAAGGCGCGAGGTCCTGCTCCACCAGTGTCGTCCAGAACCTGACGCCGCTCGCCAGTGCGTCGTCATTGAAGTCGTAGCGGCTGTTGTGGTGGAGGGCGCCGTCGACGGCGGGGCCGTTGCCGAGCCAGACATAGGCGCCCGGAACCTCCTGGCTGAACATGGCAAAGTCGTCGCCGGCGGTCGACGGCGGAAACTCGGTCATCACCTTGTCGATGCCGAGTGCCGCCTGGGCCGCTGCCAGCGCCCGGCGTGTCGCGTCTTTGTCGTTCACGACAGGAGGCATCTGCCTGAAGTAGCGGTACTCCGCCTCGATCCCGTAGAGCTTCGCCGAGCCCTCGGCCAGCGCGCCGATCTCTTCTTCCAGCTGGTCGCGCACGGCGGCCGAATAGGCGCGTGACGTGCCGCCGATCTTCACCAGATCGGGGATGACGTTGAGTGCTTCGAAGCTGCCGGCTTCCATGGCGCAGGCGCTGACCACCGCCGGCTGCAGCGGATCGACACGGCGCGCGACGATGGTGTGGAGCGCGGTTAGGAACTGGCCGGCTGATGTCATCGCGTCACGGCCGAGATGCGGCTTGGCGCCATGGGTGCCGATGCCCTTGAAGGTGACGGTCCAGCGGTCGGACGAAGCGAGCTGCGGACCCGCCACGACAGCCATGCTGTCGGCCGCGATACCGGGCATGTTGTGCAGGCCATAGACGGCGTCGACGGGGAACTGGCTGAAGAAGCCATCCTCGATCATCGCTTTGGCGCCGCCACGGCCTTCCTCGGCCGGCTGGAAGATGAAATGCACCGTGCCGGAAAAGTTCTTGCGGCGGGCGAGCTCGCGGGCGGCGCCCAGCAGCATGACGGTGTGGCCGTCATGGCCGCAGGCGTGCATCTTGCCCGATACGGTCGACTTGTAGGCGCGCTCCTCTGCCATTTCGGGCATTGCGAGCGCGTCCATGTCGGCGCGCAGCGCGATGCGGCGCGAGCCCTCGCCAAGCTTGAGCGTGCCGACGACGCCGGTCTTGCCGAGGCCTGCCTGCACCGCGATGCCGGCTTCGGCCAGCATCTTCTGGACGATGGCAGAGGTGCGCACCTCCTCGAAGCCAAGCTCGGGATGGGCGTGGATGTCGCGGCGCAGCGCCGTCAGCATCTCGATTTCGCCCTTGTCGTGCCCGGCCGTCGATGTCATCACGCAAACTCCGTTCGGCCCGTCTCATCAATCCGTAGCGCCCAGGGCCATCGGCGCCGCATGTCCCCTTCTGCAACAGAAAGGCCCGTTGTGCCACTCGCTCCGCATCAATTCTGGCAGACAGTTTTTCCCGCGGGCACATTCGACGCCGCACCTGTCGACGGCTTCAGCGACCTCTATCCGGCCTTGCTGCCCGACGGGCGCCAGATCGCGCTGCCCGTCCGCGTGTTGCCGGGCGACGGCAGCCGGGCGGTTGCCTCGATGATCGTCAACCAGGCCAGTTTTGCCGTCGAGGACGCGCTGTCGGATGCGATGGCAGCGCATGCCGGTGCCTATGCGCCCGAAATCGTCATCGGCGTGCCGACGCTCGGCCTGCCGCTGGCCAATGGCGTTGCCCGCCGTCTCGGCCATGAGCGCATGGTGGCGCTCGGGACGTCCAGAAAATTCTGGTACAGCGAGGAGCTGTCGGAGCCGATGAGTTCGATCACCAGCCCGCAGCACGCCAAGCGGCTCTATCTCGACCCGCGCATGCTGCCGCTGCTCGAGGGCAGGCGGGTTCTTGTCGTCGACGATGTCATAAGCTCCGGCACCTCGATGCTGGCGGTGCTGAAGCTGTTGGAGAAGGCGAACATCAGGCCGGTGGCGGCTGTCTTCGGCATGCTGCAGGGAGATGTCTGGCGGCAGGCGATCAGGGAATTCGACGCCGGTTTTGTTTCGCATGTCCATGGCGCCATCGCTTCGCCACGGCTGGCGCGCACCGCGCAGGGCAAGTGGCTGCCCATTCAGACCTGAAAACGCGCGTTTGGCCGCATCGGGCCTGCGTCAGCTGACCGTGTTTTCCTTGCTTTCGCAATCGCGGCCGCCCTGGCCACTCGGCTTCGGGCAGTTCTCGCCGGTGCAGTCCTGCGACGACTGTGCGTGCGCCTTGGCGATGGGCGCAAGCGATGCGACCGGAAGCAGGCCGGCGATGGAAAAGGCGAGGATCAGCAGGCGCATTTCGCTTTCCTTTCCGTGTGTTCAGGGCAGGTAACGCCTGGCAGATCGGTTGCTTTTTGAGGCGTACCGGACAGCGCAGCGAAGCTGAGCATACCCTAATGTTTCGGAGTGCGGAACAAAGGTACATGCATGTCCATGCATGAGCCATGTTTCAGCCCTTCCGCATTTGCATTTGCGGTTGTTGCGATTTCCGTCTAAGGCCAAGCCCATGCTGCACCTGCCAGAGAAACTGCTCGCCGGTTACCGCAACTTCATGACCGGCCGTTATGCGGCCGAGACTGACCATTACCGATCCTTGGCCCGCGAAGGGCAGACCCCCGAGACCATGGTCATCGCCTGCTGCGATTCGCGTGCAGCGCCCGAGACCATCTTCGAGGCCGGACCAGGTGAACTCTTCGTCGTCCGCAACGTCGCCAATCTGGTTCCGCCCTATTCGCCCGACGGCGAGTTCCACTCGACCTCGGCCGCACTCGAATTCGCGGTGCAGGCGCTCAAGGTCAAGAACATCGTCGTCATGGGCCACGGCCGCTGTGGCGGTATCCGTGCTGCGCTCGACCCCAACATGGCGCCGCTGTCTCCGGGTGACTTCATCGGCAAGTGGATGAGCCTCGTCGCGCCCGCCGCCGAGAACGTCGCCAGCAATTCGATGATGACCCAGACCGAACGCCAGACTGCGCTCGAGCGCATCTCGATCCGTTATTCCATCGCCAATCTGCGCACCTTCCCTTGCGTGAAGATCCTCGAGCAGAAGGGCAAGCTGGAGCTTTTCGGCGCCTGGTTCGACATCTCCACCGGCGAGTTGTGGAGCATGGATCGCGAAACCGGCGATTTCGAGCGTTCGCCCATCACCTGATCGTTTGGCCTCATGCCCAGGGCTTGAGTCGATTGCAGGCTTCGGCTTAGCCTCGCGAACGGGTGACACTGTCGCCCGTTCGCGAGGAGCATGTTCATGACAGTCGTCCCTACGCCCGTGCCCATGCGCCATCAACTCGACGGGCGTCACCGCCAGATGTTCATCGGCGGCAGCTGGGTGGATGCGGCCTCAGGCGAGCGTTTCGAAACGCGCAATCCTGCCACTGGCGAAGTTATCGCCACCGTCCCGCGCGGCGGCAAGCAAGACATCGAACGCGCCGTGGCTGCGGCCCGAACTGCCTTCGACGGACCGTGGAGCCGCTTCAAGCCGCATGAGCGGCAGAAGCTGCTGCTGCGCATCGCCGATCTGTTCGAACGGCACTGGGACGAAATCTGCGTCTCCGACACCACCGACATGGGCCTGCCCATCGCCAGGGCGCGTGCCAATGCCAACCGGGTGCTCGGCATGCTGCGCTTTTATGCCGGCATGGCCACCGCCATCCATGGCCAGACGATAGAGAACTCACTGCCTGGCGACATCGTCTCCTACACCACGAAGGAACCTGTCGGCGTGGTCGGCGCCATCATTCCATGGAATGCGCCGACGGCCGCCTCGGTCTGGAAGATCGGTCCGGCTCTGGCCACCGGTTGCACGATCGTGCTCAAGCCGTCGGAGGAAGCGCCGCTGACCCCGCTGCTGATTGCCGAACTGATGGCAGAAGCGGGTGTACCTGACGGCGTCGTCAACATCGTCACTGGCACTGGCCAGCAGGCAGGAGCGCCGCTGGCCGAGCACATGGATGTCGACAAGATCGTTTTCACCGGCTCGACCGCAACCGGCCAGAGTATCCTCCGCGCCTCGGCCGGCAACCTCAAGCGTGTCTCGCTGGAACTCGGCGGCAAGTCGCCTGTCATCGTCTGCGCCGATGCCGATCTTGAGCGGGCCGTGCCGGTCGCTGCCATGTCGGTCTTTGCCAATTCCGGCCAGATCTGCATTGCTGGCTCGCGCCTGTTCGTGGCCCGGCCGATCCACGACGACTTCGTCGAGCGTCTCGCCGCCTATGCCAAGCGCCTGCGCATCGGCGATGGCATCGACCCCACGACCGAGATCGGCCCACTGATTTCGGCGCGCCAGTTCGAGCGGGTGCAAGGCTATCTGCGTTCGGGCGCAGAGGAGGGCGCGCAGCTCGTCGCCGGCGGCGAACGGCTGACGCAAGGCGCGCTCGCAAAAGGCCATTTCGTCGCCCCGACCGTCTTCGCAGGCGTCTCCGACACCATGACGATCGCGCGCGAGGAGATTTTCGGCCCGGTCATCTCTGCGTTGCCCTTTGACACGCTCGACGAGGTGATGACGCGCGCCAACGACACGCCATATGGGCTCGCGGCAGGGGTGTTCACGCGGGACCTGTCGACCGCGCACCAGCTGTCGCGCCGCCTGCGTGCCGGTTCGGTGTGGGTCAACACCTACCACGCCATCGACCCGGCCATGCCCTTCGGCGGATACAAGATGAGCGGCTACGGCCGAGAGGGCGGTATCGAGCACGTCGACGAGTACCTCAACACCAAGGGTGTGTTCATCCGCATCGACTAAGCGTTTCGCTCAATCCATCAGCTGGTAGTCGTAGAGCTTGCGGTAAAGGCCGTTGGCCTTGATGAGGTCGGTGTGGCGACCCTGCTCGGCGACCCGGCCCTTGTCCATGACCACGATGTTGTCGGCCTGATGAACGGTCGAAAGCCGGTGGGCGATGGCAATGGTGGTACGCCCCTCGGACAACAGGGCCAGCGCGTCGCGGAACAATGCCTCGGACTCGGCGTCGAGCGCGCTCGTCGCTTCGTCGAGCAGGAGGATGTTGGCGTCGCGCAGGATGGCGCGGGCGATCGACAGCCGCTGCTTTTGCCCGCCCGACAGGAAGGCGCCGTTTTCGCCGACCTGGGTGTCGTAGCCCTTAGGCAGCTCCATGATGAAGTTATGTGCGTTGGCGGCCTTGGCTGCTGCGATCGCGTCTTCCTCGGTGGCGCCTTCGCGGCCGAGCTGGATGTTGTGCAGAATCGTGCCGGAGAACAGGAACGTGTCCTGGCTGACATAGGCGATGCGGTCACGCAGTGAATGCAGCGTCGCCTGGGCGATGTCCTGGCCGTCGAAGGCAACTGCGCCGCCGTCGGGGTCGTACATGCGCATGATCAGGTTCATGACCGTCGACTTGCCGCTGCCGGAGGGGCCGACGAGTGCGGTCATCTTGCCGGGCGGAAAGAGGATGTCGAGCTCACGCAGCACCGGCTCACCGTTACGGTATGAGAAGCTGACGTCCTTGAACTCGACTTGTCCGGGGCCGGCGGCCAGTGCCATGGCGCCAGGCTGTTCGGTGAGGGTGAGCGGCCGGTCGGCCAGCTCGAACATCATTCGCACGCCGATGAGGCCGCTTTCGAGCGAAACGCGAACGCGCGCCAAGCGCTTGGCCGGTTCGTAGGCGAGCAGAAGTGCCGTGATGAAGGCCATGATCGCGCCGGGCGTCTGGCCGCCCTGGATGACCAGGAAGCCGCTGACCAGCACGACGCCGGCGATGGCGAGGCCGGCGAGCGTTTCCATGATCGGGCTGGTGCCGGCCTCCAGCGCGGCAATCGAGTTGGCGCGCCTTTCGACGTCCGACACGGCCTTGTGCATGCGGCCGCGCATCAACTGCTCGAGGTTGAAGGATTTGACGATGCGCACGCCCACCGTCGTCTCCTGCATCACCTGGACGATCTGGGCGAGCGACAGGAACTCGGCCTCCATGATCTTGCGCACCCGGCGCAGGATTTGATTGACGCCATAGATGGCGATCGGCCCGACGATGAAGGCGACGAGCGACAGCACCGGTTGCTGGAACACCATCACGGCGATGAGCCCGAGCAAGGTGAACAGGTCGCGCACGAAGGATGTGACGACGAGGTCGAGCACCGCGCGCGCCGCCTGGGCGTTGTGGGTTACGCGGGTGATGAGGTCGGCCGAAGGCATCGAATGGTAGAAAGAGATGCCTTGGGCCAGGATGCGGTCGTAGATCCGGCGCTGGCGTTCGGCAATGATGGCATTGCCGACGCGGCTGAGATAGAGCGCCTGTACGAAGGTGGCGATGCCCTTGGTGATGAAGATCGCCGCCACGGCCGCAGCGATCAGGTAGACTTGGTTGATGTCCCTGCCGATCACGAACTCGTCGGTGATGTGCTTCATGACGAGCGCGCTGGCCGCCGTCATGCCGGCGGTCACCAGCATCGCGGCAATAGCCACGCCATAACCGAATGCGTGCTTGCGGAACGACTCCTGCACCAATCTCCATATCAGCAGGTGATTCTGTGTCGGACGAAAAAATCGAGCCAAATCAATAGGTCCCTGGGCCGCTGTCGTGCGTGCGGATATGTTAAGGGACGGACAGGCCTTCGGAAACCGCCAGCCGTCCGCATCGGACGTTCAATCACAGCCGCGAGAACGCGGTGGACAGGCCGGGCAGGGCCGATTGCTGCCATATACGATTTCGCTTACGTTGACCAAACGATAAAAAACACGTCTTCCAAAAAGCATGCACAACCAGCCAGAGGTGGATAGAATGCAAAGCAATTCCAACAATTCGGGCATTTCCAGACGCACCCTGATCAAGGCTGCCGGCGCGTCCGCCGCGGTTGCAGCCGTGGGGCTGCCGGTCCGCCTGTTTGCCGCCGATCCGATCAAGGTCGCCGCCGTCTACACCGTTCCGGTTGAACAGCAGTGGGTCAGCCGCATCCACAAGGCGGCCAATGCCGCCAAGGACCGTGGCGACATCGAATATGTCTATTCGGAAAACACCGCCAACAACGACTATGAGCGCGTCATGCGCGAATATTGCGAGGCCGGCCACAAGCTGATCCTCGGCGAGGTCTTCGGCGTCGAGGACGCCGCCCGTGCGGTCGCCAAGGACTATCCCGGCGTCGCCTTCCTGATGGGCTCGAGCTTCAAGCCCGATGCCGCCGTGCCGAACTTCTCGGTCTTCGACAACTACATCCAGGACGCCTCCTATCTCTCGGGCCTCGTTGCCGGCGCCATGACCAAGTCGAAGAACATCGGCATGGTCGGCGGCTATCCGATCCCCGAGGTCAACCGCCTGATGAACGCCTTCATGGCCGGTGTGAAGGAAGTGGCTCCCGACACCAAGTTCCAGGTTGCCTTCATCGGCTCGTGGTTCGATCCGCCCAAGGCCAAGGAAACTGCCTTCGCCCAGATAGACGGTGGCGCCGACCTGCTCTACGCCGAGCGTTTTGGTGTCTCCGATGCGGCGAAGGAAAAGGGCAAGCTGGCCATCGGCAACGTCATCGACACCCAGGCCGATTATCCCGAAACCGTGGTTGCCTCGGCGCTCTGGCACTTCGAGCCGACGCTCGACAAGGCGATTGCAGAGGTTAAGGCGGGCACCTTCAAGGCCGAGGACTACGGCGTCTATTCCTTCATGAAAAATGGGGGCTCGTCGCTGGCGCCGCTCGGCACCTTCGAAGGCAAGGTGCCCGACGAGATCAAGGCCAAGATCGCCGAGAAGGAAAAGGCGATCAAGGACGGATCGTTCACCGTCGAGATCAACGACGCCGAGCCAAAGTCGAGCTGATGACAGCGTTCTTCTCCCCGTTTACGGGGAGAAGATGCCGGCAGGCAGATGAGGGGCAGCGAATGCCCTTCCAATGTCGGCGCTGCCCCTCATCCGGCCCTCCGGGCCACCTTCTCCCCGTGAACGGGGAGAAGAGACCTCCAGCCGCCGCCGCTTCATGACAACTGAGCTCACCCCAGTCCTCCGCCTCTCCGGCATCACCAAGCGTTTCGGCCCGCTGACGGCCAACGACGCTATTTCCTTCGAGCTGAAGCGCGGCGAGGTGATTGCGCTGCTCGGCGAGAACGGCGCCGGCAAGACGACGCTGATGAACATCCTTTTCGGCCATTACGTCGCCGACGAGGGCACGGTGGAGGCGTTTGGCAAGCCGCTGCCGCCGGGCGATCCGCGCGCCGCCCTCGATGCCGGCATCGGCATGGTTCACCAGCATTTCACCCTCGCCGACAATATGACGGTGCTGGAAAACATCGCGCTCGGCACCCAGAGCCTGTGGCGCCCGCGTCTCGACCGAACAGCCGCACGCGGCCGCATTGAGCAGTTGTCGGCCGATTTCGGCCTGGCCGTCGATCCAGCAGCTACCGTTTCCACTCTGTCGGTGGGCGAGCGTCAGCGCGTCGAGATCCTCAAGGCGCTTTACCGCGACGCTCATGTGCTGATCCTCGACGAGCCGACGGCGGTTCTGACGCCGGCCGAAACCGACGCCCTGTTCCGCACGCTGAAGCTGCTCGTTGCCAAGGGCCTGTCGATCATCTTCATTTCCCACAAGCTCAACGAGGTGATGGCCGTCAGCGACCGCGTGCTGGTGCTGCGCTCCGGACGGCTCGCCGGAGAGCGCGAGACGAAAGCGACCGACCGCAAGGAGCTCGCCGCCCTGATGGTCGGCCAGGAGGTCAAGCCGGCCGAAGTCAGCCCGGTCAAGGCCGGCGCGCCCCTGCTGGTGCTCGACCGCGTCTCGACTGCACGCCACAACGGCGCCGGTCTCGACGAGGTGTCGCTGACACTCAACGCCGGCGAGATCACCGGATTGGCCGGCGTTTCCGGCAACGGCCAGGCGGCGCTTGCCGCACTCATATCGGGCACGCAGCGCCCGACAGGCGGCGCAATCTCCGTCGCCGGCCAAGCGGTTGGCGACTGGTCGCCGCGTGCCGCGCTCGGCCATGGCGTCGCTCGCATCCCCGAGGACCGTCACGCCGTCGGCACCATCGGCGATATGAGCGTCACCGAGAATGTCATCGCCGAGCGCTACGGCAGCCCGCGCTTCAGCCGCATGGGTTTCCTCGACTGGAAGGCGGCGCGCCGCTTCGCCGAGGAGATCATTGCCGACTACGACGTCAAATGCCCGTCGCCGGAGGCGCGTATCCGCCTGCTTTCGGGCGGCAACATGCAGAAGCTGATCCTCGGCCGCGCGCTCGACCCCGAGCCGGCGGTCATCCTCGCCAGCCAGCCAACGCGCGGCCTGGATGTCGGTGCGGTCGCCTATGTCCATCGAATGCTGCTCGCCGCGCGCGAGCGCGGGGCGGCGGTGCTGTTGATCTCCGAGGACCTGGAGGAAATCCTGGCGCTGTCCGACCGCATCGTCGTGATGTCCAAGGGAAGGTTGTCCGCACCATCGTCGCGCGGGGAGCGGACCATTCGGGAACTGGGCGAGCTGATGGCCGGACATGGCGAAGAAGGGCAGGCGGCGTGAGCGATGGGCTGATCCTTGTTGGGGCGGCTCTCGACGTTGCCCCCCTCTGTCCTGCCGAACATCTCCCCCTCAAGGGGGGAGATTGGCAGCTCCAGCCTCGCCGTCATTCTTGCAGCGTTGGCGGTTGGCGCTGGCCTGCCCATAGCATGATCTCCCCCCTTGTGGGGGAGATGTCCGGCAGGACAGAGGGGGGCGCTGCCCCGCTAACGTCTGCCAATCTGAAAGCGTCTCAAGCCGTTGGAAGGCATCATCATGCGGCTTGAACCCAAACCCGCACCATCGCTGGCTGTCACTCTGCTGTTCCCGCTGGCGGCGGTCGTCGCCACGCTGCTCTTCACTTCGCTGCTGGTGCTGGCCGCCGGCGCTTCGCCATTGTCTGTCTTCTACCTCGTTGCCAAGGGCGCTGCGGGTTCGCAATTCGCCTTGCTCGAAACCCTGACGCGCGCGACGCCGCTGATCTTCACCGGGCTTGCCGTCGCCGTCGCCTTCCGCGCCAAGCTCTGGAACATCGGCGCCGAAGCGCAGCTTTATGTCGGCGGCATCGTCACCGTGGTGCTCGGGACCGGCGCGCTGCCGTTGCCTTCTGTCATCCTCATTCCCGTGATCATGGTCGCCGCCATGGCCGCAGGCGCGTTGCTGCTGCTTGGTCCGGCCGTGCTGAAAACCCGCTTCGGTGTCGACGAGGTGGTGACCACGCTGCTGCTCAATTTCATCGTGCTGCTGTTCGTGTCGATGCTGCTAGAAGGTGTGCTCAAGGACCCGATGGGACTGGGCTGGCCGCAGTCGCAGAAGGTCATTGCCGAGGCGCAGCTGCCGCGCATCATCCAGGGCAAGCGCCTGCATTACGGCTTCGTCATAGCCATCGTCTCGGCCATCGTCGTCTGGGTCATCATGAAGAAAACCGTGCTCGGCTACGAGATGCGCGCCGTCGGTCACAATCCGGAAGCGGCACGCTTCGTCGGCATCCCGGTCAACCGCGTGCTGATGAAGACCGCGCTGCTTTCCGGCGGACTGGCTGCGCTTGCCGGCTTCTCCGAGGTCTCGGGCCTCAAGGGCAACCTCACGCTCGACCTGTCGCCGGGCTATGGCTATTCAGGCATCGTCGTTGCGATGTTGGCGATGCTGAATCCACTCGGGGTGCTTGCCTCTGCGATCTTCGTTGCCGGCATCTTCGTCGGCGCCGACGCCATGAGCCGCGTCGCCAAGGTGCCGAGCTACATCGCCGACGTCATGGTCGCCACCTCGCTTTTGACGATGGTGGTGGCGATCTTGCTGACGCGGTTCAGGGTGAGGTGGAGGTGATGATCGTTATGATCCGTCGTGTGCCCCTCTGGCCTGCCGGCCATCTTGCCCACAAAGGGGGAGATCAGCCCCGTATGATGGCCTCGCTCAACCGCCCAAGACGAAGCAGAAACTCCCTGTCCATCGATATGAGCGACGGCGCCGCTGAAATTGGTGCGGCGATGGCACCGATCTCCCCCCTTGCGGGGAAGATGGCCAGCAGGCCGGAGGAGGGCCTCGTAGAGCGCCGGCATCGGCTGATGAATGCAATATCAAGGCGGAGAGCCCTCTGATGGACGCGTTTGAAATCCTCTTCACCGCTTCCTTCTGGGTCGCTGCCATCCGCATCGCTTCGCCGCTGATCTTCGCCACAATGGGCGAGCTGATCTGCGAGCGTGCCGGCGTGCTCAATCTTGGCATCGAGGGCATCATGACCGCTGGCGCCTTCGCCGGCTGGTTCACCGTCTATGCCGGCGGCGACCTGTGGACCGGCGTGCTGGTGGCAGCTCTTGCAGGCGCGATGTTCGGCCTGCTGCATGCGACGCTGACCGTTCCACTGGGCTTGTCGCAGCATGTCGTCGGCATCGGCGTCACGCTGCTCGCAACCAGCCTGACCTATTTCACCTATCGCCTGGCGCTGCCGGAAGTGACCTCGCCGCCCAAGATCGAGCCGTTCCAGCCGCTGCCGATTCCCGGCCTGTCGCAGATCCCCATTGTCGGCGAGGCGCTGTTTTCGCAGACGCCGCTGACCTATCTCGCCTTCCTCACTGTCGCGGTGGTCGCCTGGGTGCTCTACCGCACGCCCGTCGGCCTAGCAGTCCGTGCCGCCGGCGAAAACCCCTCGGCCGTGGAGGCGCAGGGCATCTCGGTGACCGCTATCCGCATGGGGGCGGTGATGGTCGGCAGCGCGCTGATGGCTGTCGGCGGCGCCTTCCTCACCATGTCGGCGTTCAACTCGTTCTTCTTCCAGATGATCAATGGTCGCGGCTGGATCTGTATCGCCCTTGTGGTCTTCGGCTCGTGGCGGCCGGGCAAGGCGCTGATCGGCGCCATCCTGTTTGCCGCCTTCGACGCCTATCAGGTTCGTCTGCAGCAGATGTCGGGCGGCATCGTGCCCTACCAGGTGTTCCTGATGATGCCTTATGCGCTGTCGATCCTGGCCCTGATCCTGGTGGCGCGCCGCGCCACCTATCCGAAAGCGCTGATGATCCCATATCAGAAAGGCGAAAGATGAGCTTCGACCTGATCGTCAAGGGTGGCACCCTTTCAGATGGAACCATTGCCGATATCGGCATCAAGGGCGACAGGATCGCTGCGATCGAGCCGAAGATCGACTCGCCTGCCGGCCAAGTTGTCGACGCCTCAGGCAATCTTGTCTCGCAGCCTTTCGTCGATCCGCATTTCCACATGGATGCGACATTGTCTTACGGCCTGCCGCGCATCAACGCCTCTGGCACATTGCTCGAAGGCATCTCATTGTGGGGCGAACTCAAGCCGCTTTTGACCCATGAGGCGGTCAAGGAGCGCGCACTCGCCTATTGCGACTGGGCCGTTTCGATGGGCCTGCTCGCCATTCGCACCCATGTCGACACATGCGACGACAGGCTGCTCGCCGTCGAAGCCCTGCTCGAGGTCAAGAAGGAGATCGCGCCCTATATCGACCTTCAGCTCGTCGCTTTTCCGCAGGACGGGCTCTACCGCTCGCCCACGGCACGCGCCAACACCATTCGCGCCTTGGATATGGGCGTCGATGTCGTCGGTGGCATTCCGCATTTCGAGCGCACCATGGCCGATGGCACGCGGTCTGTGACCGAACTCTGCGAGATCGCAGCGATGCGCGGCCTGATGGTCGACCTGCATTGCGATGAGACCGACGACCCGCTGTCGCGCCACATCGAGCAACTGGCCTACGAGACCCAGCGTCTCGGCCTGCAGGGCAGGGTGGCCGGCTCGCATCTGACCTCGATGCACTCGATGGACAATTATTATGTCTCGAAGCTTTTGCCGTTGATTGCGGAGGCCGGCGTGTCGGCGATCCCGAACCCGCTGATCAACATCATGCTGCAGGGGCGCCACGACAGCTATCCCAAGCGCCGCGGCATGACCCGCGTACCGGAGATGCTGAAGGCCGGCATCCGCGTTGGCTGGGGTCAGGACTGTGTGCTCGACCCATGGTATTCGCTCGGTACTGCCGACATGCTCGACGTTGCCTTCATGGGCCTGCACGTCGCCCAGATGTCGTCTCCTTCAGACATGCGCCGTTGCTTCGACATGGTCACCAAGGTCAACGCCGAGATTATGGGCCTCGATCATCTCGGGCTCGAAGTCGGCAAGACGGCGAGCCTCGTCGTGCTCGATGCCGGCAATCCCATCGAGGCGGTGCGCCTGCGCGCCGAGCGGCTTTGTGTCGTGGCCAAGGGCAAGGTCGTGGCCCAGCGCCCCAAGCGCGACACGGCGCTGTCGATCAAGGGCCGCCCGGCGACCATCAACCGTCGCCATGTGGTGCCGCCCCAGGCGAATTGATCAGCGACAATTTGGAGGCTCCCCTCCCCAGCCTCTCGGGCCACGTCACTCCTCCGGGGAAAGGTGCCGAACGTGGCGAGACGGAGAAGGGGGCTGCATGGGCGCGCCCAGCACTGTCGGTCAAGGCCGCTCTTTCTGAAAATCAGCTGGAAGCATAAAGTCGCCAGCTGGAATCAAGTTTGAATGCGAGGCGTCGCCATGAAGCTCAGGACCATCTTGTTGCTGCTTACTGCGGTCGTGCTTGCCGGTTGCGTGTCGGCGGAAGAACAGCGCGCCCGCGACGAGGCAAAGTGCCGTTCCTACGGCTTCAGCCAGCGCAACGATGCTTTTGCCGAGTGCCTGCAGCGCATCGATCTCGACCGCCGCGCCGAATTCCGCGACCGCCAGGCTGCGTTCGACGACTGGAACAGGCCTGTGGTGATCTACCGCCCCGTCGTCGTGCCGCCCAAGCCGTAACCGCTGGTTCTGCGACGCTGGAACGCATGGTCCAGGACTTTTTGCCCTCGCCATGGTGAAGTTCCGGGCATAGATAGGCGCGATCCGGGCCCGTTGCCCGGCGGACGCTGACACCATGACATTTCGACAAGCCCTCGCTCTCCCCAAGAGCAATCTCGTTCTCGCGGGCGTGCTGCTCATGCTTTTGGGCGACTTCATGTTCGCTCTCAACGATGCCATGGGCAAATGGCTGGTCGAGAGTTTTTCGGTCGGGCAGGTTCTGCTGATCCGCTCCATCGGCGCCTTCATCATCCTCGGGCCGATGCTGGCCCGACAGGGGCTTGCGCCGCTGACCAAGGTCGAGCGTCCGGGCCTGCAGGTGCTGCGCGTGGTGCTGGCCACCGCCGACACCGCTTTCTTCTACGCTGCGGTCGCCTATCTGCCGCTGGCAGACGTCATGACCTTCTACATGGCAGGCCCGATCTACATCGCCGCACTCTCGCACTTCTTTCTGGGCGAAAAGGTCGGTTGGCGCCGCTGGATCGCCATCGTGCTCGGCTTCTGCGGCGTCGTCATCGCGCTGCGCCCGTCGACGGCGTCGCTGTCCTGGCCATCGCTTTTCGCCGTCGTCGGCAGCCTGTCTTTCGCCATCAGCCTGATCCTGAGCCGTAAGCTTCGCGCCACCAACGACACCACGCTCGTCACCTGGCAGACCGTCGGCGCACTGGTCATGGGCGGCATCCTCGCCGCAGCCGATTGGAGGCCGCCGAGTGCCGTCGACTGGTCGGCCATGCTGCTGCTTGGCGTCGTCGCCTGCGCGGCACATCTGATGATCACCCGCGCGCTCAAGCTCGCACCCGCCTCGTTGCTCGCGCCGCTGCAATACACGCTGCTGCTGTGGGCGGTGGTGATGGGCATTGTCTTCTTCGGGGACTATCCGGATGCACAGATCCTGCTCGGCTCGGCGGTCATCGTCGTTGCAGGCCTGTTCATCTTCCACCGCCAGAAGGTGGTGGATAAGGCCGAGCCCGAGACAGTGCCGACCAGCGTGCACTGAGGGCGCTGCGCGGGTATTCGCCGGCCCAGTGATCTGTTCGAGTGGGCCGCGCCGGAGTTGTCACCCAGATACGGGGCGCCGGATGGCGAGTCCCGCCTCGGCGAAGAAGTGGGGACCAGCCAAGAGGGAGCCGGTCGAAGCCAGCGCGTCTTGGTTATCGCCCGAGCACCAGCGCCCAGTAGCGTTTGTCGCTGCCTTTGCTCTCGCGCACATAGGCGAGGCCGAATTTGCTGAAGCGCGGGTCGAGCATATTGCGGCGATGGCCGGCGGAATTCATCCACATCGAGAACAGCTTGGCCGGCTCCATGCCGCCATGGGCGATGTTTTCGGCCGCCGCACCTTCGACGCCGCCGTCTTTCATACGCGCGGCGAAATCCTTGCCCCAGCCGGTGGTGTGCTCCATTTTGCCGCTGCGCGCCATGTAGGCCGCTTGCTGCAGAGCCGCGCGCTCCAGCGTCGAGTCGGGGCTCAGCGGCGGCAAGCCATTCTCGGAGCGGATCGTCTGCAGATAGGCGATGCCTGTCGACGACGCGCCGGCCCCATCGCCGGCGACATTGGACCCCGTCTGGCAGGCGGCCAGGAACAGCAGGGACCCAAAGGCGGTCGCCCGCATAACCGTGCCCGTCAGTCGCGCCATGATCTTGTCCTTGTTTCGTCGTCCGTCCTTGGCCGACCGTTGATAAGGCAGATCATGGCTTTTTGGCGAGTGCCGCACGCCCGGCTGGACGCGCCAAGGGTCGCACTTGGACGCGCTAAGCCTTCACCCTTGTCGCCGCCGGATCGAAGAGCGGCTCGAGATGGATTGTCGCCGGCACGCGCTCCATGGCGACCACCAGCTCGTAGTTGCCGCCTGTGAGGAACGCATCGTCGACGCCGCCCGCATTGCGGACATAGCCGAAGCCGATGTTCTTGCCGACCGTGTAGCCGTAGCCGCCGCTGGTGAGGTAGCCGACCGGCTGGCCATCGCGCAGGATCGTCTCACGGCCGACGAGAACGACGTTCTTGTCGTCGACGGTGAAGCAGGCAAGGCGTTTGGTCAGCGGTGCGTTGCCGAGCTTTTCCAGAGGCTTGCGGCCGAGGAAGTCGGTGTCCTTCCTGAGCTTCACCGCCCAGCCGAGGCCGGCTTCGAACGGCGTGTCGTTGGGCGTGATGTCGGAGCCCCAGGCACGGTAGCCTTTTTCCAGGCGCAGAGATTCCAGCGCGCGGTAGCCGACAGGGCGGATGCCGTGCGGCTTGCCCGCCGCCATCAGTGCATCGAACACCTCGCCGGTGGCGCCGATCGGCACATGCAGTTCCCAGCCGAGTTCGCCGACATAGGTGACGCGCAGCGCCCGTACGGTCGCCCCGGCGATCTCGATCTCGCGGACATGGCCAAAGGGGAAGGCTGCGTTTGAAACGTCCGCATCCGTGACCGCTTCGAGTACCTTGCGTGCGTTCGGCCCCATCAGCGATAGCGTGCCGAACTGTTCGGTGACATCGACCAGTCTCGCGTCCAGCCCCGACGGGATGTGATCGCCGATCCAGGCGAGGTCGTGGGTGCGGAAGCCGGTGCCGGTGACGATGTAGAATTTATTGTCCGCCAGCCGTGCTACGGTCAGATCCGCCTCGATGCCGCCGCGCGTGTTGAGCAGCTGCGTGTAGGTCAGGCGCCCTGCCGGCTTCGACACGTCATTGGCGCAGATGAAGTCGAGCGCTTTCTGAGCATCCTTGCCTGCCATCTCGTATTTGGCGAAGGACGACTGGTCGAACACGCCTACCGCCTCGCGCACATGCTTGTGCTCGTCGCCGACCGGCTCGAACCAGTTCTGCCGGCCCATGGCGTAGACGTCCTTGGCTTCCATGCCTTCCGGCGCGAACCAGTTGGGTCGCTCCCAGCCGAGTTTGGAGCCGAACACGGCGCGGTGCGCTTTCAGCCGCTCATAGAGAGGCGAGACTATGTAGGGCCGTCCGCTCGCATATTCCTCATGCGGATAGCCGATCGTGTAGTGCTTGCCATAGGCCTCGAGCGTGCGGTCCGACACCCATTGGCGATCGCGATGCAGACCCGAGAAGCGCCTGATGTCGACCACCCAGAGGTCCAGCGGCGCCTCGCCATCCACCACCCACTGCGCCAGCACCCAGCCGGCGCCACCGCCCGAGGCGATGCCGAAGGCGTTGAAGCCGGCGCCGACGAACATGTTCGCGCATTCCGGCGCCACGCCCAGGATGAAGTTGCCGTCGGGGGTAAAGCTTTCGGGACCGTTGATCATCTGCTTGACGCCGACATCGGCCAGTCCCGGCACACGCTCGATTGCCTGCACCATGTGCTGCTCGAAATGATCGAAATCGTCGTCGAACAGTCGGAATTCCCAGTCGTTGGGCACGTCACCAGTCGTCCAGCCCTGCGGGTTCGGCTCGTAGCCGCCCATGACAAGTCCGCCGACCTCCTCCTTGAAGTAGGTGCGGCGGTCGGGGTCGCGCAGCGTCGGCGCATCGGTGGCGAGCCCGGGCAGTTTCTCGGTGATGATGTACTGGTGCTTCACCGGCTGCAGCGGCACGTTGATGCCGGCCATCGCGCCCACCTGCCGTGCCCATTGGCCGGCACAGTTCACCACCTTGTCGCAGGCGATGTCGCCCTGGTCGGTCTTCACCTTCAGTATGCGGCCGTCCTTCATTTCGAAGCCGGTCACGCGCACATTCTCGAACAGCCTGGCGCCATGCATGCGCGCGCCCTTGGCCAGCGACTGGGTGATGTCGGAGGGGCTGGCCTGGCCGTCGGTCGGCAGCCACGAGGCCCCGACCAGGTCCGACGTGTCCATCAGCGGCCACATCCGCTTGACCTCATCAGGTGACACCAGCTGCATGTCCATGCCGAAGCTCTTGGCCGTCGTCGCCAGCCGCTTGTATTCGGTCCAGCGATCCTGGTTGGTGGCGAGCCGCAGGCAGCCGGTCATCTTCCAACCCGTGGCGAGCCCGGTCTCTGCCTCCAGCCCCTTGTAGAGTTCGACCGAATATTTGAGCACCCGCGTGATCGACGCCGACGAGCGCAGCTGTCCCACCAGCCCCGCCGCGTGCCAGGTCGAGCCCGAGGTCAGCTTGCCCTGTTCGAGCAGGATCACGTCGGCCTTGTGGTCGCGTGCCAGGTGATAGGCCGTCGAGCAGCCGATGATGCCGCCGCCGATGACGACGATCTGCGCGTGCGAGGGGAGGGCCATGACTACAGTTTCCCGTACTGGTTCTGGTAGGTTTCGAGCGCCGCCTCGAACTTGCAGAGGTTTTCGGCGGTGTAGGCGACGTAATCGCTGCCGGGTGCTGTGAGGTACAATTCCGAGACCATGCTCCACATCGCCTCGCGCAGCAGCGAGGCGCATTGCATGGCCGCATGGGAGCGGCGGATTGCCTGGTCGGGCTTGCCGCCGAAATAGACGGTCAGCAACTCGTCCGACTCCTCCGCCGTCATGCCGGCATTGGACGCCGTGCCGGCCAGATCGAACATCGCGGTCGAGAAGCCGGCATATTCGAAGTCGATGAGCCACAGCCTGTCGCCGTCGTCGAGGAAGTTGGCAGGCAAAAGGTCGTTGTGGCTGAAGATGACCGGCAGCGGCGCCTGGGCTTTTTCGAGCGCCTCCGCCAGTGTCAGGTAGCGCGGCAGTTCGGCAGCCATCCGGCTGCCACCAGCCTGGAGCGTGCGGGCATAGTCGCGGATGACATGGAAGGCCCAGAACATGAAACCTGCGCCCGAGACATGCCGCGGCATCTCCTCGTGGAAGCGCCTGACCAGAAGCGCGATGCGGGCGGCGTTGGCCCGCACGTCGTCCGCGTCATAGGTCCTGGCGCCGAGGAATTCGCTCACCATCACGCCAGGCTCGGCATATTGCAGTTCGGGCGCAAAGCCTGCCTCGTGGGCCGCGCGCGCCACCATCACCTCGCGGTCGCGAAACACATGGTGGAAGGGATAGTCCTTGCCGAAGCGAACGACGTGGCGCCCGGTCCGGTCCTCGACCAGCCAGCTTTCATTGCTGATGCCGCCCTTGAGCGGTGCAATCGTCACCGGGCCGTGCCACAGCGGCAGGGCGTGGATGCGGTCTTCGCTGTTCGACATCAAGCCCCTCCGTGCTGTGTCTTGGCGCGTTCCCCTCGCGCCCTGGTCCGGTTGCGTCCCAGTCTTGTTATCGGGCAGTCTCACGCGGCGGCAGCGGCAGTGTCAATCCGGAGTTGTGGTTTTTGCTGTTCTTTTGACCGTATATGTTGAGAATCTCGCCATGAATGCGATAGAGTCAGTCAGAGAAAATCTCAAAATCGGCCATTTAGGCCGTTCGAGCGGGGCCGCCTGATGAACCACTCCAAGCGTCACAGCGAAATCCTGCGCCTGCTCGAGGATGAGGGCACGATCACCATCGCCGATCTCGCCGACAAGCTCGGCGTGTCGCTGGAAACCGTGCGGCGCGACGTCAAGCCGCTCACCGCAAATGGTTCGATCCTGAAGATGCACGGCGCCATCGGTCTGCCGTCGGTGGTCGGAGAGGCGCCGTTCGAGCGGCGCATGCGCGAAAATGCCGAAGCCAAGCGCGCCATTGCCCGGGTGGTTGCAGCCACCATCCGGGACGGCGACTCGGTCATGCTCGACACCGGCACGACGACAAGCTACCTCGCCCGCGAACTGCTTGGCCATCGCCGGCTGACCGTCGTCACCAACTCGTCCGACATTGCCCGCACCCTTGCCACGGTCAACGGCAACAAGGTCTACATGGCCGGCGGCGAGTTGCGCAGTGACAGCGGTGCTGCTTTCGGCGTTTCGGCCATCGAATTCGTCAGCCGTTTCGCCGTCACCCACGCGGTAATCTCGGCCGGAGCCGTCGACGCCGAAAACGGGGTGATGGACTACAATCTCGAGGAAGCCGAATTTGCCCGCACGGTGCTGGCGCGTGGCCAGCGCTCGGTTGTTGTCACGGACCACACCAAGTTCGGCCGCAAGGGGCTTGTCCAGGTCTGTGGCTTTCAGGGGGTTGGCGAACTCGTCACCGACATTACGCCGCCCGCCGACCTGACCGACGCGCTGGCAACGGCGGGCACCGAGTTGACCGTCGCCGGCTAGAGCAGTTCCAGGAAAACAGCGGCGCGGCTTTCCGTCCGAATTGCTCAAAAACAAAGAGATAGAGGGGCTGCGTTTTGAAGAAAAGCGGAAGCGCTCTAGGCTCTGTTCTTTGGGAATACCAGCCGGAAACACGCGCCCTTTTTGTCCTCGGTGCAGGCGAGTTCGATACGGCCTCCATGCATCTGCATGATCTCCTGCACCAGGTTGAGCCCGAGCCCGGCGCCGTGGCCGCGCTGGCGCAGCCGGTAGAACGGTTCGAAGATCGTCTCGCGCTCCGCCGCCGGCACGCCGTCGCCTTGGTCCGACACCTCGATGGTGGCTGCCCGCGTCACCTTGACGGTGATCTGGCCTGAATTGCCGCCGTGCTCGATAGCGTTCTGGACCAGATTGGTGATGGCGCGCTCGATCGCCGTCTGGTCGCCACTGACCACCACCTTGCCGGGCACGGGCTCGAACGACATCTCGTAGCCGGCGGCAAAGGCCAGCGGGGCAAGATCGAACACCACGCTGCGCGCCACTGCCACCAGTTCGACATTTACAAGCGTTTCCGACTGTCGGCCAAGGCGCTGAATGTCGAGCAACTGGTCCGTCAGGTTCGACAGTCGTGCTGTGTCCTGCAGCAGCCGCGCCCGATCGGGTGTTGGCGGCAGCGAGGTGATGCGCGTGTTGAGGATGGCGACCGGCGTGCGCAATTCATGGGCGGCATCGACCAGGAAGCGTTTGTGCCGCTCATAACCCTTGTCGAGGCGGTCGAGCGCGCCGTTGACGGCTTTCACCAGCGGCGAGATTTCGGTGGGAATGCCGTCGACGGGAAGGCGGACGCCACGCTCCTCGACGTCGATCTGCTCGGCAAGTGCCGCCGCCCGGCGCATACCCTTGAAGGCATTGCGCACCACAAGCGGGATGACGATCAGGGTCGCCAGTCCCATTACGCCGCCTACGGGCAGGATGACATCGGTAAACAGCTCCGGCGTCACCGACACCAGCGCCATGATGTGGAATTCGCCTTGGGCACCGGTGAAAATCTGCACGCGGCCGGCCGCAGTATCGGCCCACTGCACGGTCGCCGACGTCTGCGTGCCGCCCAGCTTCTTCACGAAGATTGCGTTGTCGATGTAGTCGAGGGATGCCGGAATGTCGGTCAGCAGGGCCGGCACCTTGCCTTCCGAAATCGAGTGGCCGTCGGTATCGCGCACGATGAACCAGAGGTCGGGAACTTCGGCGCGCAATCCCGCGAGCAATGGCCCTTCCTTGAGGGTCAACTTGCCTGCGTCGTCCTTGCGCACTGTCTTGCGCAGCACGTCGATTGCCCGACCTTCGTAATTGTCCGGGATCACGCCGGCGATGGTCAGCCCGCCGAGCAGGATGAAGATCATCAGCGTCAGCAACGCCACCTGCAGCACCACAAGGCGCCACACCAACCGCCATTTCAGCGAGAGCGGGCGGAAGAAGCGCTTGACGGAGCGAAACAGCCGCGAAAGTCTCATGCGATCTCGCGCAACAGGTAGCCGACGCCACGCACGCCGTTGATCTCGACGCCGCATTCGGCTTCCGAAAGCTTGCGGCGCAGGCGCGACACATGGGTGTCGAGCGCGTTGGACTGGATCTCGTCATCGAGACCGAACACGGCTTCCATCAACGATGTGCGCTGCACCATGCGGCCCATGCGCCTGAACAAGGCTTCCAGCACCAGCAACTCGCGCCTGGGCAGCGTCATCGGCTCGCCGCGCACCGAAACCTCGCGGTGGCCGAAGTCGAAGGACAGGTCGCCGGCGCGGATGACCTGGGTCTGCATGTTCGCCGGTCGGCGCAGCAGCGCCCTCAGGCGCGCCAGGAACTCCTCGAAGGCGAAGGGTTTTGCCAGGTAGTCGTCGGCGCCCATGTCCAGCCCGTCGACCCTGTCGGAGATATCGCTGCGCGCCGTCAGCACCAGCACTGGCGTGGTGTTGCCGCGGGCGCGCAGCTTGGGCACCAGTGTCAGGCCGTCGCCGTCGGGCAACTGGCGGTCGAGCACGATGGCGTCATAGGCATCTTCGTTGGCATAATCGCCGGCCTCGAGCAGGGACGCCGCATGGTCGACCACCATGTCGTGCCGCTTGAGCGCCGTGCGTAGCGCGGAAGCCAGTTCCGGCTCGTCTTCGACCAGCAATATGCGCATCTTTCCCTCGACGGACGTCTTTACAAAGCGATGTGCGGCCCGGCTAGCGCTGTAACATTGCGAATACATTGCGAAAAGACGACGGCTCTCCTTACAACTGCCGAAATGCCATGGCCGGCTCAATTTCCCGCAATGCATGTGTAATCCTGTGGCCGCAAACAGCCAGCACAGGATGCCGGCGAGTGATTCGCTCCCGGATGATGTGCAAAAGAGGGTCGAAATGGCTGCAAGCGATACTTTGTCATTCCTCAGGGCATGGGCCTCGGCCCCCCTCAAGATAGGTTCCATCGCTCCGTCGGGCACCAGCCTGGCGTCGTTGATGACGCGCGAGATCGGCGCCGACGCCGGCAAGGTGCTCGAGCTTGGTGCGGGTACCGGCGTCTTCACCAAGGCACTGCTGGGGCGCGGCATCAGGGAGCAGGACCTGACGCTGATCGAGTTCAACTCCGATTTTGCCCATCTGCTGCGCCACCGCTATCCCGCCGCGCGCATCCTCGAGATCGACGCTGCGGCACTGCGCCATCTGCCGCTGTTCGACGGACCTGAACTGGGTGCTGTCATCAGCGGTCTGCCGTTCCTGGCCATCCCCCCGCGCCAGACGTCTTCGATCCTCGAAGGCGTGTTCTCCAACCTGCGGCCCGGCGGCGCCATGTATCTGTTCACCTATGGCTTCCGCTGCCCGATCGACCAGTCCTTGCTCGACAGGCTTGACTTGGAGGTCACGCGCGTTGGACACACCTTCCGCAACATACCGCCGGCTTCTGTCTACCGTCTTGTCAGAATGAAGCCGGCCAAGAGCTACGACTGGCGCTTTGTATGATCCCATCCTTTCTCGGTTTCGGCCTTGTCGGCGCGGCCTGCCTCGCCTTCACCGAGAAGATCTCTCCGGTGCCGCCGTCGCATGTGCTGCTGCTGTTCCTCGGCATGACGGTCGCGCCTGACATTCCCACGCTCGTCCAGTTCATGGCCGCGACCACGGTCGGTTCGACGCTCGGCTCGATGATCTGGTATGCGGGCGGCACCTGGCTCGGCCATGAACGAGCCGATGCCTTCGTCAAGCGCTTCGGGCGCTACGTGTTCCTGCGGCACGAAACCTATCAGCGGCTGGCGCAGGCCTATCGCCGCAACAATTTCCGGGCTTCGCTGGTGGCGCAGCTAGTTCCCGTCGCGCGCACCTATCTGGCGCTCGAGGCCGGCGTGCTCAGGCTGTCATTCGTGCCCTTTGCCCTTGCCACGCTGATCGGCGCATTCCTCTGGAACGGTGCGTTCCTGTTCGGCGGCTATCTGATGCGCGACGGCGACCACGACCCGGTGACGATCGGCTTCCGGATCGTCGCCATCGTCGTGGTGGCCGAGATCGTCTTCCTGCTGGCGCTGCGCCACAGCGCCCGAAAAGCACCAGAAACATCTGCCCCGAAACCGGACTCGGTTTTCGGGGAGCACGATGCGCAACCCCGATAGGTCAGGGCGCGCTCCGGGCGATATGCCGTGTCATTCCACGACGCGATAGATGTTCCAATAGGACGAGCCTGAGACCACCAGCGGCTCGAGCTTCTTGCCCCATTGAGCATGGGCCTCGATCTTGGAAATCCGGGCGAAGAAATCTTCGAGCTGCGCCAGGCTTTCGACATGATGATTGGCCTCGATCGTCGCTTCCTTGGCGCCGATCGAGCCGGTCAATATCTGCATCGCCATCTTGTCGGTGCCCGCCTGCGGGCCGATTTCGCGCTCCCACTGGCGCATGAGCTTGATTGCACTCTGCTTGTGCCCGAAGCGGGCGTCGATCTTCCAACGTGCCACGAACATGCTGCTCTCCCTCAAGGGTTGGGCGGCCTCCGTCTTTTACTTTAGCACTTGCTTGGATTTCTAACGAATGTAGCGGGGGCAAAAAGGAAAACGGCCGGGTCTTGCCCCGGCCGCACTGTGTCAGAAGTCCAATCTGTCGCTTCAGGCTGCGTCCTGCTTGGGACGCCGGATGGTGACGGAGGCCTCGATCACGGTCGGCTTCATGCCCACGCCACCGGCGTCGACCAGCTCGAAGAACTGGCGCCGCATGCGCGGATCCCAGAACTTGTTGATGTGCTCGGCAATGCCCGCGACGCCTTCGTCATGCGGCTTGGAATCGAAGAACGTGGCGATCTGGTTCGCCATGTAGACGAGCTTCTGCTTGGTGCTCATCCTGTCTTCGTCGTCATGCGACATTTTTCGCGGCTCCGGTATTCAAGCGGTCGGGATGGGTGAAGATGTCGAAATCGTCGCCGCGCACGAGTGCCACGAGCGTCATACCGGCCTGTTCGGCGGTACGGATGGCTAATGCCGTGGGCGCCGAAACGGCGATGATGAAGGGGGCGCCGATTGCCGCGGTCTTCTGCACCATCTCGACCGAGACGCGGCTGGTCACCACGACAGCGCCTGAGCCGCCGTCGATGCCGGCCAGGCTCAGAGCGCCGGCCAGCTTGTCCAGCGCGTTGTGGCGCCCGACATCCTCGCGCGCCGCGACCACGCCCTTGCCGGGCACATAGAAGCCGGCAGCGTGGACCGCGCCGGTCTCGGCATGCAGCGGCTGCATTTTGGAAAGCATTTTCACGGCCTGCACGATGTCGTCGGCGGAAAGATGCAATGCCGGCCGGTGCACGTCGCAGACGGAACGCATCGCCTCCTCGATGGATTCGATGCCACACAGACCGCAGCCGACAGGGCCAGCGAGGCGGCGCCTACGCTGCTCGAAGCGCGTGTTGGCCTTGTCGAACAGCCTGATCTGGATGTCGATGCCGGCCTCGACGTCGAGCACCTCGATGGCCTCGATCTCGGCTGCCGATCCGACGATGCCTTCGGTCAGCGAGAAACCGAGGGCGAAATCCTCGAAATCGGCAGGGCTCGCCATCATCACTGCATGCGTGGTGCCGCCATAAGACAGCGCCACCGGCGTCTCTTCGGGCACCATGCGGTTGGCCACCGACGTGCCGCTCGCCCGGCGGGCGAGGCGGGAGGTCGCGGAGATGGCGGGACGGTCGGTCATCGTTCGTCTTCCCGTTCACGGGGAGAAGATGCCGGCAGGCAGGTGAGGGGCAGCGCAAACCTTTCGGGGCTGGCACAGCCCCTCATCCGGCCTTGCAGGCCACCTTCCCCCCGTGAACGGGGGGAAGAAAAGGCTTGCGTCCCGCGCACGATCCTACTCCGCCGCTTCCATGTGGCCGGCGATGCGGCGGCTCTGCTGGGCCTGGTCGTTGTAGTCCTTCTGCCAATCCGACGGGCCGTTGGAAGGCGACACCTGCACCGCCGTCACCTTGTATTCCGGACAGTTGGTCGCCCAATCCGAGAAGTCGGTGGTGATGACGTTGGCCTGCGTGTCGGGGTGGTGGAAGGTGGTGTAGACCACACCAGGCGATACCTTGTCGGTCACAGTTGCGCGCAGCGTCGTTTCGCCAGCACGGCTGACCAGCCTGACCCAGTCGCCATCGCGCAGGCCGCGGTTTTCGGCGTCATGCGGGTGGATTTCGAGCAGGTCCTCGGCATGCCAGGCAACGTTTTCGGTACGCCGGGTCTGGGCGCCGACATTGTACTGGCTGAGGATGCGGCCGGTGGTGAGCAGCAGCGGGAAGCGCGGACCGGTCCGTTCGTCCGTCGCCACATATTCGGTGCGGATGAACTTGCCCTTGCCGCGGACGAAGCCGTCGATATGCATGATCGGCGTGCCCTCGGGCGCCTTGTCGTTGCACGGCCACTGCACCGAGCCCATCTTCTCCAGGAAGTCGTAGGAGACGTTGGCGAAGGACGGCGTGGTCTTGGCCACTTCGTCCATGATCTCGGACGGGTGCTGGTAGTTCCAGTTGAGGCCCATTGTCTGGGCGAGCTTCTGCGTCACCTCCCAGTCGGCATAGCCGTTCTTCGGGGTCATCACCTTGCGCACGCGGTTGATGCGGCGCTCGGCGTTGGTGAAGGTGCCGTCCTTCTCGAGGAAGGTCGAGCCCGGCAGGAAGACGTGGGCGTAGTTGGCCGTCTCGTTGAGGAACAGGTCCTGCACGACGACGCATTCCATAGCGGCCAGGCCGGCCGAGACGTGCTTGGTGTCGGGGTCGGACTGCAGAATGTCTTCGCCCTGGATGTAGATGCCCTTGAAGGTGCCGTCGACGGCGGCGTCCAGCATGTTGGGGATGCGCAGGCCCGGCTCGTCGTCGAGCTTCACGCCCCACAGGCTGTCATAGATGTCGCGCACGGCGTCGCCCGAAATGTGGCGATAGCCCGGCAGTTCGTGCGGGAACGAGCCCATGTCGCAGGCGCCCTGCACGTTGTTCTGGCCGCGCAGCGGGTTCACGCCGACGCCCTTGCGGCCGATGTTACCGGTCAGCATGGCGAGGTTGGCGATGCCGATGACGGTCGTCGAACCCTGGCTGTGCTCGGTCACGCCGAGGCCGTAATAGATCGCGCCGTTGCCGCCGGTGGCATAGAGCCGCGCGGCGCCGCGAATGGTCTCGGCCGGCACGCCCGACAGCTTCTCGACTTCCTCGGGGCTGTGGCGCGGGTCCGACACGAACTCGGCGTAGTCCTGGAACTCCGACCAGTCGCAGCGCTCGCGGATGAAGGCCTCGTTGAACAGGCCTTCGGTGACGATGACATGCGCAATCGCGGTAACCACCGCGACGTTTGTGCCCGGCTTGAGCGCCAGGTGATGCTCGGCCTGGATATGCGCGGACTTCACCATCTCGGTGCGGCGCGGATCGATGACGATCAGCTTGGCGCCGGCGCGCAGCCGCTTCTTCAGGCGCGAGGCGAACACCGGGTGCGCCGAGGCCGGGTTGGCGCCGATGATGAGTGCCACGTCGGTGTGCTCGACCGAATCGAAGTCCTGCGTGCCGGCCGACGTGCCGTAGGTCTGGCCGAGGCCGTAGCCGGTCGGCGAGTGGCAGACGCGGGCGCAGGTGTCGACATTGTTGTTGCCGAAGCCCTGGCGGATCAGTTTCTGGACGAGATAGGTCTCTTCATTGGTGCAGCGCGACGAGGTGATGCCGCCGATGGCGCCACGTCCGTACTGGTACTGGATGCGGCGGAATTCCTTGGCCGTGTGGGCGATCGCTTCTTCCCAGCTGACCTCACGCCACGGATCGGTGATGTTCTCGCGGATCATCGGGTTGAGGATGCGCTCCTTGTGGGTGGCGTAGCCATAGGCGAAGCGACCCTTGACGCAGGAGTGGCCGCGATTGGCCTTGCCGTCCTTCCACGGCACCATGCGCACCAGCTCTTCGCCGCGCATTTCGGCCTTGAACGAGCAGCCGACGCCGCAATAGGCGCAGGTGGTGACGACCGAGTGCTCGGGCTGGCCGATCTCGATGACCGACTTTTCCGTCAGCGTCGCCGTCGGGCAGGCCTGCACGCAGGCGCCGCATGACACGCACTCGCTGTCGAGGAACAGTTCATGCGCGCCGGGTGACACGCGGCTGCCGAAACCGCGGCCTTCGATGGTCAGCGCAAAGGTGCCCTGCACCTCTTCGCAGGCCCGCACGCAGCGCGAGCAGACGATGCACTTGGACGGATCGTAGGTGAAGTAGGGGTTGGACTCGTCCTTGGCCATCCACTTGAAGTTTTCGACGCCATTGTTCTTGGCGCGAACGTGGTTGTCGCCCTCATAGCCATAGCGCACGTCGCGTAGGCCTACCGCGCCCGCCATGTCCTGCAGTTCGCAGTCGCCATTGGCTGCGCAGGTCAGGCAGTCGAGCGGATGGTCGGAGATGTAGAGCTCCATCACGCCCTTGCGGATGTCCTTGAGACGCCCTGTCTGGGTGTGGACCACCATGCCGGGCATGACAGGCGTCGTGCAGGACGACGGCGTGCCGTTGCGGCCCTCGATCTCCACCAGGCAAAGCCGGCAAGAGCCGAAGGCGTCGACCATGTCGGTGGCGCAGAGTTTTGGAATGGCGATGCCCGCTTCCATCGAGGCGCGCATGATCGAAGTGCCCTCGGGCACCGTGACCGAAAAGCCGTCGACGGTCAGCGTGACCTGCTTTTCGGACTGGGAGGCAGGGGTGCCGAAGTCGATTTCGTGTACGAGACCCATGTTCTGTCTCCTATTCCGCAGCCTGAGCGACCGTAGCCGGCCGGAAATCTTCGGGGAAATGGTTGATGGCGCTCATCACCGGGTAGGGGGTGAAGCCGCCGAGAGCGCAAAGCGAACCGAATTTCATCGTGTTGCAGAGGTCGCTCACCAGCGCGAGCTGCTTTTCCGGCTCGATGTTCTGCTTGAGCTTGTCGAGCGTCTCGACGCCGCGCGTCGAGCCGATGCGGCAGGGCGTGCACTTGCCGCAGCTTTCGATGGCGCAGAATTCCATGGCGAAGCGTGCCTGCTTCAGCATGTCGGCGCTGTCGTCGAACACGGTGATGCCGGCATGGCCGATCAGGCCGTCGCGCTTGGCGAACTCTTCATAGTCGAACGGCGTGTCGAACAGCGCGCGGGGGAAATAGGCACCGAGCGGGCCGCCGACCTGAACCGCCTTGACCGGACGGCCGGTCGCCGTGCCGCCGCCGATCTCGTCGACGATCTCGCCCAGCGTCAGGCCGAAGGCCACTTCGAACAGGCCGCCATGCTTGACGTTGCCGGCGATCTGGATCGGGATGGTGCCGCGCGAGCGGCCCATGCCGAAGTCCTTGTAGTGCTGGGCGCCCTTGTCCATGACGATTGGAACGGAGGCGAGCGAAATGACGTTGTTTATGACGGTTGGCTTGCCAAACAGGCCCTGGATCGCCGGCAGCGGCGGCTTGGCGCGCACCACGCCGCGCTTGCCTTCCAGGCTGTTCAGCAGAGAGGTTTCCTCGCCGCAGACATAGGCGCCGGCGCCGGAGCGGATTTCGATGTCGAAGCCCTGCGAGGATCCCAGCACGCTCTTGCCGAGCACGCCGGCTTTCCGCGCCACCTCGACCGCCTTGGTCATGGCGGTGATGGCGTGCGGATATTCCGAGCGGATGTAGACGTAGCCCTTGGTGGCATGGGTCGCCAGGCCGGCGATCGCCATGCCCTCGATCAGCACGAAGGGGTCGCCTTCCATGATCATGCGGTCGGCGAAGGTGGCCGAGTCGCCTTCGTCGGCGTTGCAGACGATGTATTTCTGCTCAGCCGCGGTATCGAGAACCGTCTTCCACTTGATGCCGGTCGGGAAGCCTGCGCCGCCGCGGCCGCGCAGGCCAGACTCTGTCACCTGCTTGACGATGTCGGCAGGCGCCATCGCCACCGCATTGCGCAGGCCGGTCAGGCCGCCATGGGCCTCGTAGTCGGCGAGCGACAGCGGGTCGGTGATGCCACAGCGGGCGAAGGTCAGGCGCGTCTGCCTGGCGAGGAAGGGAAGCTTCTCAGGGTCGCCCAGCGACAGCTTGTGCTGGCCGCCATCGGCGAGGCCGGCGTCGAACAGCGAGGCGACGTCCTTGGCCGCAACCGGGCCATAGGCGACGCGGCCGGCTTCGGTCGCGACTTCGACCATCGGCTCCAGCCAGTACATGCCGCGCGAACCGTTGCGCACGATTTTCGCATCGATGCCGCGAGCGGCAATCTCATTTGCGATCGCCTTGGCGACCTTGTCGGCGCCGAGCGACAGAGCGCCGGAATCACCGGGGACGTAGATCGTCACGCTCATGAGCGGACCTCCTCGGCGATTTCATCGATCTTGTCGGCATCGAGGCGGCCGATCACTTCGCCGTCGAGCATGGCGGCGGGGGCGCAGGCGCACAGCCCGAGGCAATAGATCGGCTCGAGCGTGACTGCGCCGTCCTTGGTCGTCTCGTGGAAGCCGATGCCGAACTTCTGCTTGATCTGGGCGGCGATCGCCTCGCTGCCCATCGACTGACAGGCTTCCGCCTGGCAGACCTTCAGCACATGCCGGCCGGCCGGGTGATGGCGGAAGTCGTGGTAAAAGGTGAAGACGCCATGCACTTCGGCGCGCGACAGGTTCAGCGCATCGGCGATGATCGGCAGGGTTTCCTGCGGAACGTAGCCAAATTCTTCCTGGATGCCATGGAGAATCGGGATCAGCGGACCCTCGAGGCTCTTCATTTCGCTGATCACTGCCGCAGTTCTTGCGGCGAGTTCGGTACTTGCTGGCTGCATGACCACGCAGCGCCCTCCCTGACACTGGCGCCATCTTGGGCGCTATATCCCTATTGAAGCCGATCTGAAGGACCGGAATCAATAAAGCTGTTTCGTCACATGATAAAAATTTTCTATCGAGTAACGATTTCAGGGCCAGTGTAGATCAGGACTGGCGGCGAAAATCGCCTGCTAGCGCCATGGCTTCGTCAAGCAGCGCCTGCACGAGCGTGGTGTTCGGATCGCGTTTTGCCACCACCAGTCCGACCGTGTGGCTGGCGTCGGGCTCGATGATCGGGATTGCCCGGATCGGCTCGGCGAAACCGAAGGTTTCCGCCAGGTTGAGCGGCATGATCGACGACCATTTGCCGGTGCGGATGTGCGAAAACAGCACGATCATCGAGTTCGATTCGAGCGTCGGGCGCACCTGCACGCCGGCTTCGGCGAGATGCTGGTCGATGATGCGACGGTTCTGCATGTCGGGCGTGAGCAGGCAGAGCGGCAGCGTGCTCACTTCCTCCCAGGTGACCTTGTCGCGATCTGAATATTCGTTCCCGGCAGCCGTGATCAGTTGGTAGCGCTCCGCATAGAGCGGCACGCTGGTCACCCGACCCAGCGGTTCGTTGTCGAGATAGGTGATTCCCGCGTCGACCTCGTAGTTGCCGAGCAGCGACAGCACCTCGATCGAGGTGCGCGACAGAATCGAGAAGGTGACGCCGGGGTGTTTTTCGCGAAACGGCGTGGTCAGCTTCGGCACCATGGCGAGTGCGGTCGGGATGGCCGCGATGCGGATACGCCCCGACAGGCCGTGGCGCGCGGCGCGCATTTCCTCGCGCATGGCGCGCGTGTCGCCGACGATGCGCCTGGCCCATTCCAGCACCTGCCGGCCCTCTGGTGTCAGACCCTGGAAGCGCGACCCGCGCTGCACCAACATCACGCCGAGGATGTCCTCGAGCTGCTTGATCCCGGCCGACAACGTCGGTTGGGTGACGCCGCATTCTTCGGCTGCGCGTCCGAAATGTTGCTCTCTGGCGAGTGCGATGAAGAATTCAAGCTTGTCGATCATGCCGGCAAGCTAACTGCAGCCGCCGCCTTGCGCCAGACTGGTTGCGCTGCGGTTTGTGTGTTCCGTGCTGGGTTGTGTGGCGGTTCGGGAGGCGTTGGTGCAGGCCTGTGCTTGTAGCGCTCGTCGCTTCATGCCGTGGCGCCCTCATGATGTCCGCAACGGTGCAATACGAGCTATTCGGCCGTGCATTCGCACCAGCCATCTCATCGCGCCTCCGGCACCGATAGGGCTACCTGCGGTCCAACCTACTGGTTTATCAGGTTCAGGATATTCCCGTCGGGATCGGTGAACCACGCCACGCGCAGGTCGCCGAAGACGTGCACGTCGCCGTCGAGCTTAGTGTCCGGCATGTCGTAGTGCTCGAAGACGACACCCCTGAGCTTCAGCTCCTTGACCAACCGGTCGATATCGCCACCCACCGCCCAGGTGACTGCGGTCGCCTTGTTGGTGCCGGCGAATTCGGAGCGGTAGACGTTGACGAGCGAGCTGCCGCTCTTTAGCACGGCAACTTCCTCGCCCATGGCTTCGACCTCTGACAGCCCAAGCGTGCCGATGTAAAAGTTCCTGGCGCGGCCGAGGTCCCTGACCGCGATGTTGGCGATGGCGTTGGTGTGTCCAAGCATGTCGTCCTCCTTCGCAAGGTACTGGATTGCACCGACGGAAACCTCGCCCGCCACAGCGGACGAGGCAAAAAAAGCTCAGCCCCGCTCGGCGGTGGCCTTGAGATTGGCGAGGCCCTTTTCGAAGTCCTTGCCGATCATCTTGTCGAAGTTCATGACCGTCTGCATCACCTTGGTCATGAAGGTCGATGGTCCCCGCATGGCCCATTTCACCCGGGACGTCTGTCCCTGGGGCACCATCGTGAATTCGGCCATGTTGTGTGCCTCGAACGGCCGGAGGAAGTCGAGCTTGATGGCGATCTTGTTCGGTGCTGCCGCCTCGACGATCTCCATGCGACCTGAGCCGACTTTCTTATTGCCGTTCCATTCATAGACCGCGCCGCGGCCGGACTCCGCACCGCTCATCTTGCGCTTGAGGTCGGGGTCGAGTCCTTCCCAGGGCGACCAGTCGCGCCATTTGTGGAAGTCGTTGATCAGCGCGAAGACCGTTTCCGGAGCGGCGGCGACGTCGATCGTCCGCTGGACGACGAAATTGTTCGGTTTGGTCGCGGCAATTGCCAGAATGGCAATGATCGCCAGAACGATGATGCCGACTATGATGGCGAGAATGGTCATGTCAGTTGCCTTCCGTGCCTTAGCGGACGAACGGGATCAGAGCGCGAAGCCGCTCGTTGCGCAAGTAGAGGCCGCCCCAGAGCATTAGGCCGAGATAGACGCCGAACAGCGTGTGCGTGAACAGCGGATTGCCGATGCGCACATGGATGGCGATGGCGCCGCCGAGATAGCCGGTAAGAAGGATCGCACCGAGCACGGCGGTGCGCGGCCAGGCATAGAGCACCGTGCAGGCCAGCGTCAGCACTCCCAGCGTGCGGGCCAGTTCCGGCGGAAAGCCGAGGGCTGCGGTGGTGTCGATCACCACCTGCAGCGGAACGAGCTTGATGACTGCATCGAAGATCAGGAAGGCGATGACCAGGCCGCTAAAAACGCGACCGGTCCACAGGGCGGAATTGGAAATGGCGGGAGTTTCGATTGCCGAATGCATGATGTGGTGCCTCGTTGGTGTCTGCTGCAAGGACGCAGCAGCCTGGTCGATCCCGACATGCCCGCCGAAAAAACCTTGTCCCCAACAGAAGGGGCGGCCTGGCTCTTTGCCATAGGCCTTTGCCGACTGCCATTTCGGGTAGCTTGGTTCTTCCGCCAAACTGCATTATCTCATGCCCATCACAGTGCAGCAGGTTCTTCACATGACAGTCACCAAAGAAACCGTCCTGGAGCGTCTCAAGACGATCAACGGCCCGGATTTCTCAGGCAACATCGTCGAGCTCGGGCTCGTCTCGGAAGTTTTCATCGCTGACGGCAAGGTGTTTTTCTCGATCACCGTACCTGCCGCGCGCGCCCAGGAGATGGAGCCGCTGCGCGCCGCAGCCGAACGCGTCGTCAAGGCCATTCCCGGCGTCAGCGGTGCCGTTGTCGCCCTGACCGCCGAGAAGAAGGGCGGCGGCATGGAAGCGCCGGTGCCGACGAAGCCCGCGGCACCCCGCCCAGCGACCGCACCTGCGGCACGGCCGGCTCAGCATGCGCCCGCCTCGCAGTCGCAGGGCAAGCGCGGTGTGCCCGGCATCGCCTCGATCATCGCGGTCGCCTCCGGCAAGGGTGGTGTCGGCAAGTCGACGACGGCGGTCAACATTGCCCTCGGCCTCGCCGCCAACGGCCTCAAGGTCGGCGTGCTTGACGCAGACATCTATGGCCCGTCGATGCCCAAGCTTCTCGGCATTCATGGCCGCCCCGAGACGGTTGACGGCAAGATCCTGAAGCCGATGCAGAACTATGGCCTCAAGGTCATGTCGATGGGGTTCCTCGTCGATGAGGAAACGCCGATGATCTGGCGCGGGCCGATGGTCATGTCGGCCCTGACCCAGATGCTGCGCGAGGTCGAATGGGGGCCGCTCGACGTGCTCGTCGTCGACATGCCTCCCGGCACCGGCGACGCCCAGCTGACCATGGCCCAGCAGGTGCCGCTGGCAGGTGCGGTCATCGTCTCGACGCCGCAGGATCTGGCGCTGATCGATGCCCGCAAGGGTCTCAACATGTTCAAGAAGGTCGATGTCCCGCTGCTCGGCATCGTCGAGAACATGAGCTATTTCGTCGCCCCCGACACCGGCAAGCGCTACGACATCTTCGGCCATGGTGGCGCGAGGAAGGAAGCCGAACGCCTCGGCGTCACCTTCCTGGGCGAAGTGCCGCTGGAAATGGGCATCCGCGAAAGCTCCGATGCCGGAACGCCTGTTACCGTCTCCAAGCCCGACAGCGCCCAGGCGCAAACCTATCGCGCCATTGCCGCCAAAGTCTGGGAGCGCCTGCAGGAGGAAAAGGGCGCCGCCGAAGCGACAACACCGACCATCGTGTTCGAATAGGTAAGGGGACTCAGCCGGGAGAGGGGCGGACTATCCTCCGCCCACCTTCTCGCCGAAGGTCGAGAAGAATTGTCCGGCGAGCTTCTTCGAGGTCGAGGTGATGAGCCGGCTGCCGAGCTGGGCGATCTTGCCGCCGACATCGGCCTTGGCCGCATACTTCAGGATGGTCGCTTCGGGTCCGTCCTCGACGAGCGTGACATCGGCGCCGCCCTTGGCGAAGCCTGCGATGCCGCCCTTGCCCTCGCCCTCGATGGTGTAGGAGTGCGGCGGCTTGAGGTTCTTGAGCGTGACCTCGCCGGCAAAGGTTGCCTTGATCGGCCCTATCTTGAGCACCACCTTGGCGGCCATTTCAGTGGGCGACGACATCTCTAGGCTCTCGCAGCCGGGAATGCTTTCCTTCAGGATCTCAGGATCGTTCAGCGCCTTCCAGACCACATCGATGGGGGCCGCGATCTTTTCCTCGCCTTCGATCACCAGAGCCATGACGTCCTCCCGACTGACCTGTTTCCAAAAGGGGTAACGGACGACGCAGGCCTTGTCTATCGCACCGAGGTTCCGGACACGTCTGTCCATACTCTTACCGCTTGTTAAGACCCGCATGGGATGACCGGTCCTGAATACTTGCGAGGGCGACGTGCTCAAGATCATTTTGAAGGCCAGCGCCATCACGGCCGCTGTCATCGCCGTCAGCCAGGTGGTTTCGTTTGCCGGCCGCTATGTCGCTGGCCAGCCCTTCACCTGGTTCGTGTTCATGATGAACTCGCTCCTGCCCATGCTCACCGCCTTTCCGGCCGGCCTCTATGTGTTCTGGCAGAATGCCAAGCTGCGTCGGGCGCTGGACGATCTTTCGGTGCTCCATGCCAAGCTGGAGACCAAGGCCAATCGCGACCAGATGACCGGGTTCCTCAATCGCGAGGCCTTCTTCGAAAGGTTCAAGCAAGTGCGTCGCAAGACTGACGAAGGAGCGCTTCTGCTTATCGACGCTGATCACTTCAAGAAGATCAACGACACCTATGGCCACCTTGTCGGCGATGAGGCGCTGAAGCTGATTGCGGGAGCGATCGACGCCACCACGCGCCAGCCCGATGTCGTCGGCCGCATCGGCGGCGAGGAATTCTGTGTCTTTCTGCCGGCCGTCGGCCGTAGCGAGGCGGCCGAGATCGCCGAACGGATCAGGCTTGCCGTCGAGCGCCTCGAATTTTTGCCGAATGGCATCAGGCATCCGCTGACCATCAGCGTGGGCATCGCGCTTTCGATCGGGCAGCAGCCGACCTCGCAACTGATGCGGCGCGCCGACCGCTGTCTCTACGAGGCGAAGGGCCGCGGCCGTAACACCGTCGTTATCGAAGACGCGCTGGAGGTTGCGTAAGCCTGGGGTTCGCCGCCCCCTCAGCCCTTGCGGCCGATCGGGATGATCTCTCGCGACGCTTGCGTGAACTCTGCGCCCTGCCAGCTGCCGAGCCAGCGGTCGACGACAAGGCCCGCAGTGGCGATCATCGCGGCGAGTGGCTCCTGCGCCGGGAAGGCGATGCGCGATTGAGCATGGAACAACCGGCTGTTTGCCGGGACGCGGTAGAAGGTGTCGTAGGTGACGATGCCTGTCGTCTCATCCTGCACGGCATCGTTCCAGGCTTCCACCGGGCCGTAGACGGGATGCTCGACGCTGCGTTGCGAGTCGCCGGGACCCCAGCCCAGCCAGGCCTCTGCCAGCGGATTGCGGGTGTCGAAGATGAAGCGCCCACCGGGCGCGAGATGGGCCGCGATGGTGTTCAGCGCCGCCTGTTGCTCCTCCGCCGTCAAGAATACCTGGAAGGCGTGACCGGTCAGGATGACCAGGTCGAAGGACTTGCCGAGGCGAAGCTTGCGGGCGTCGCCCTCGACCCATTCGACCAGGTCGCCGCCGGGTCGTTTGCGGGCGACATCCAGCATGGCCGGCGCCGGATCGGCGCCGGTTACTGTGCGGCCGGGCGCAAGCATTGCCGTCAGGGCGCCGGTGCCGCAGCCGAGGTCGAGCACGCTGCGGGCGTCGCCGGTGAACTGCAGGATGAAGTCGACATCGTCGCCGCCTTCGTTCTCGAGGTCGTAGAACTGCACGAGTTCGGGGTCGATGTAGAGACGGTCGTCGATCAAGGCACTGCTCGCTTTGACATGTGAAATTGCGCATCGGCCCGAAAAGCAGGTTCGGGGTTTCGGGCCAGTGACTGGCGGCGCATTCTTATCATCGGGGCGCTGCGATAAAAGCCCCGCAGGCGGCAGATGCGGGCCGACAGAAGCGGCATTGCGCGATGTTCACGCGCCATGCCGTCGTCGCTCTTGCAGCGGTTTGGTCCTTGCCATAACGATGCAAGTCCGGATTTCGGGAGGAATTGATGGCCGGCACTAAGACGACGAAGAAGCTCCGTTCGCAGGAGTGGTTCGACAATCCCGACAATCCCGGCATGACCGCGCTCTATCTCGAGCGCTACCTGAATTTCGGCCTGACCCGCGAGGAACTGCAGTCGGGCAAGCCACTGATCGGCATCGCCCAGACCGGCTCCGACCTGTCGCCATGCAATCGCCACCACATCGAGCTCGCCAAGCGTGTTCGCGACGGCATCGTTGCAGCGGGCGGCGTGCCATTCGAGTTCCCTTGCCACCCGATCCAGGAAACGGGAAAACGCCCCACCGCTTCGCTCGACCGCAACCTCGCCTATCTCAGCCTGGTCGAAGTGCTCTACGGCTATCCACTTGACGGCGTGGTGCTGACCGTCGGCTGCGACAAGACCACGCCGGCGCTGCTAATGGCAGCCGCCACTGTGAATATCCCGGCCATCGCGCTGTCAGTGGGGCCTATGCTCAATGGCTGGCACAAGGGCGAACGCACCGGCTCGGGCACCATCGTGTGGAAGTCGCGCGAAAAGCTGTCGGCCGGCGAGATCGACTACGACCAGTTCATGGACATCGTCGCCTCTTCGGCACCATCGGTCGGCTATTGCAACACCATGGGCACGGCAACGACGATGAACAGCCTGGCCGAGGCGCTGGGTATGCAGCTACCAGGTTCGGCCGCGATCCCCGCACCCTATCGCGAGCGCGGCCAGATCTCCTACGACACCGGCAAGCGTATCGTCGACATGGTGCGCGAGGACCTGAAGCCTTCCGACATCATGACGCGCGAGGCGTTCGAGAATGCCATCGTCGTCAACTCGGCCATCGGCGGATCGACCAATGCGCCCATCCATCTCAACGCCATCGCCCGCCATCTCGGCGTGGTGCTCGACAATGACGACTGGCAGAAGGTGGGCCACCATGTGCCGCTGCTGGTCAATCTGCAGCCGGCCGGCGAATATCTTGGCGAGGATTACCACCACGCCGGCGGGGTGCCGGCCGTTGTCGCGGAGCTCATGAAGGCCGGGCTCCTGCCGCACCCGGATGCCATCACTGCCAATGGCCGGACGATGGGCGAGAACTGCGCTGCGGCCGAGAACATGGACACCAAGGTCATCCGGTCGGTCGCCGACCCGCTGAAGAAGGACGCCGGCTTCATCAATCTGAAGGGCAATCTGTTCGACAGCGCGATCATGAAGACGAGCGTGATTTCAGGCGAATTCCGCGAACGCTATCTGTCGAATCCTGGGGATCCCGAAGCTTTCGAGGGCACGGCAAAGGTGTTCGACGGACCGGAGGATTATCACGCCCGCATCGACGATCCGGCCGAGGCCATCGATGAGAACACTATCCTGTTCATGCGCGGGACCGGTCCTGTCGGCTATCCTGGTGCTGCCGAGGTAGTGAACATGCAGCCGCCGGCCTACCTGATCAAGCGCGGCATTCATGCACTGCCCTGCATTGGCGACGGCCGCCAGTCCGGCACCTCGGGTTCACCGTCGATCCTTAACGCTTCGCCGGAAGCCGCTGTCGGCGGCGGGCTGGCGCTGCTGAAATCGGGCGACCGCGTGCGCATCGACCTGAGAAAAGGGACGGCCGACATCCTCGTCAGCAACGACGAGATCACCCGCCGCCGCGCCGAGTTGCAGGCCAATGGCGGTTATCGTTACCCCGATCACCAGACTCCATGGCAGGAGATCCAGCGCGGCATGGTCGACCAGCTGTCTGAAGGCATGGTGCTCAAGCCGGCAGTGAAGTACCAGCGAGTCGCTCAAAGCAAGGGTGTTCCGCGCGACAATCACTAAGCGCGTGGGCTCAAGGCGGCAGAGCGCCAGTATCTGAGCATCGCCGCCCCGCTGCTATGCGGGGCACTGGGGCACAAACACCCGAGCTAATCGCCCGCCGCATTTGTGGCTTTGCCGGAGCAGACCGGCTGGTCCAGAGTTTCTGCGAGGATGCTGTGCCGGTTGATCTCGGCGTGCGCGGCGTAGTGACCAAGATGCTGCGCAGCAGCGGCGGCCCCAATGCCGAGAGCCAGGGCCGCGGCAAATGCCGCGACCCAACGATGCCAACCGGGCGCCGCTCTCAGCAAGCGGCGCCGAACTGCCAACACAGCGACGATCAGAGCTCCGAGTGCACAGCACATAGCCTGCTCAGCCGTGCTTGCCGCAGCCGCAGCCGGCCGGATGGTAGCGTCCCGTCATCTCGACCATGCCGCCCTTGCCATACATGTCGTGCGGCCTGACCCAGTCGGCGAGCAGGTGGAACGGCCCGTTCTCGGCGCGGCCCTTGGGCATCACGTCGAGAAAACCATAGATGCCAAGAAACTGCTCCGCGCCGCGACCGAAGGTCGAATAAGTCTGATAAATCTGGCCGTCGTCGTCCTTGTAGAAGACGCTGTCGCCGGAGAGATCCTCGATAGGGAAGTCGAGCGGCGCGAAATTGTAGATGGCCTTCTTCGCCGCCAATTGCTCGGGCGTATAGGAGACGTTGAAGTCGTAGTTGAAATCGCTGCCGAAGGACGAGACGAAGCGCGCCTTCCAGCCCATGCGCGCCTTGAGCGCCTCGGCTTCGGCAAGCGGCGCACGGGTGATCGCAACGTAGCTGACGTCGTGGTTCTCGAGGTGGACAAGCACGCTGTCGACGTTGTCGAGCTCGAACGAACAGCCGACGCAGTGGTGCTGCTGACCCGGCGCCATCATGAAATGCTTGACGAACAGCTGGCTGCGGCCGTCGAACAGGTCGGATAGCGACAGCCGACCCTCAGGACCGTCGAAATGATACTGTTTGTCGATCCTGACCCAGGGCAGTTCGCGCCGTTCAGCGCTCAAGTCGTCACGCGCCCTGGTCATTGCCTTTTCCTTGGCGAGCAGCGCCAGACGCGCCGCAATCCACTCGCCTCGCGATACGATTTCATGCTGCATGTCACTCTCCATCGTTTGGACACAGGTTTCCAATCGGCCGCCGGATGGTGGCCGTCATGCACGGTTCGAAGTTCGATGCTTGCGGCTAAAGGTAAGCGGTCACTGCCGGCGGCCGGTCCCAGGCGTCGTTCTTGCCGTCCTCATAGATGATTGGCACGGCGGCCAGTTCGTCGGCAGAGATGTCGTCGAGACAAGCGATGTTCACGGCGTAGAAATCGCCGCCCATGATTTCGAAGCTGGCCGAGGCGAAGGGATGGACGCCACAGCGGCTGCAGAATCTGTGGCGGATGGTCGACGTGCCGAAGCGATATTCGGTCAGCATCTCGGCACCCGTGACGACTCGGAAGCCGGCGGGGCGGGCAAAATTCTTCCAGAACCGCGTCTTGGCGCACCAGGAACAATTGCAGCGGAAGCTCGACGTCCACCAGACGCCGTCAAGCTCGGGCTTCGCGCGTTGACCCTCGGGCGCCAGATCGAGCTGACATTCGAAATGCACGGCTCCGCAGTGGCAACTGCCGCGATAGGATTTCAGCATCTTCGTTTCTCCTCGCATGGCGCGTCGTTCCGATGATCGACAACGATCATCGGTGACAGCTGTTTCAATCGGACAATCGGTGCGCCGGCGGCTTCAGCCAGCGCGCGAAAGGTCAAACCACGGGCCGGCCGGCGAGCGCATCGGCCAGGCGATCGAGGCATTCGCCCCAGCCACCCAGATGCGAGTCGCGGGTTTCGACGTCGAGGAACGGCTCCTGGCGGAAGGTCAGTCGCGTACCGTCGCCCTCGGCCTTCAGCGTCACCGTTACCAGGGTCTGCCAATCGGGGTCGTGATCCCAGGCGAAGGTGAAGACGATCCTCTGGTTCTCGACGATCTCGCGGAAGGAGCCGGACATGCCGTTGTCGAGATGGCCGTGGATCAGGAGATGATAGCTGCCGCCTTTGCGGAACTCGTGCGTCTCGCAACTCGACGTGAAGCCTTTCGGCCCCCACCAGCGGCAGAGATGCTCGGGGCTCGACCACATGCGGAAGACGAGCGCCGGCGGCGCTTCGAAGACGCGTGAGAATTCGAGGACAAATGACTGGGCGGCGACAGTGTCAGTTCTTGCGGTCATCCGGATCTCCCTTGGGCGTCTGCAGTTCCTTGAGATAGTCGGCCATGCGGTCGAAGCTCTGATCCCAGAAGCGGCGGTAGTGCTCGACCCAGTTGGCAATGTCCTTGAGCGGTCCGGCCTCCAGCCGGCACGGGCGCCACTGCGCCTCGCGACCGCGGCTGATGAGACCGGCACGCTCCAGCACCTTCAGATGGCGCGAGATCGCAGGCAGGCTCATCTCGAACGGCTCGGCCAGTTCGTTGACCGTCGCCTCGCCCTGGGCAAGCCGGGCGAGGATGGCTCGCCTTGTGGGGTCGGCGAGGCTGGCGAAAGTGGCGTCGAGGCGATCTTCGGTCATTTATTTAGCAAACTTGTTAATTAACGTAATTGTTAAATACTGCTAGGGCGGAGTGGAGTCAAGTCACGCGCTACCAACGCCGCACAATGGCGGTGCAGAAGCCCTGCGCGATGGAATAGAGGCCCGCCTCGCCCGTTCACTCTGCCATCATCAAGGAGAGACAAAAATGTTCCTGACGCCCAAGCCGCGCTCGATACGCTTTCGCTGCCGCTCTGAGGACGATGGCGTGATCCCGCCGCCGGTTCCGGCCAAGACCTTCATGCCCGACTGGTTCCGCAAGCTGCCGGCGGTCGATCCCGAGAAGCTGTCGACCGGCGACAGCGGGCTGACGGTCAAGCGCTGCATGCCGTTTCTCGACGCCATGACCGCCGGCTGGATCATCCGGCTCGCGGCAACCGTGCGCATGGAGATTTCGAACGGCGGCGCGAAGGTCGACACCGCCTGGGATTTCGACCGCACGCTGGTCAGCAACCACGGCGCCCACCAGGTGGCCGGCAACCCGCGCGCGCCGCTGCCGCCCTGCAAGTTTCACAACTACTGGAGCATCCGCACGCCGCCGGGCTGGAGCTGCCTGTTCGTGCAGCCGCTGAACCGCCCCAACGGCATCTTCGAGATCGTCTCGGGTGTTGTCGACACCGACAGCTACACGGCCGACATCCATTTCCCGTTCTTCGCCACCGGCACTGATGGGCTTCACATCATCGAAAAGGGCGCGCCGATCGCGCAGGTCATCCCCTTCGAGCGCAAGGCACTGGAGCTTTCGGCCGACATATGCGCCGAGAGCGAGGACGAAAAGCAGGACCGTACCCGTGTCTTCCGTAACACCATCTCCGCCGAGGGATGGTACCGAAAGTTCGCCCGCGCCCAGCGCTGAGACGCCTTTTCAAGGTACGACAAAAAGGGCCGGCGGCGAACCACCGGCCCTTTTTCCTTGCTTCCGCCGAGATCAATCGTTGTCGGACGACGAGTTCGAGCTGGAATTGGACGAGGAATTCGAGCTCGAATTGCTGGAGGAGTTGGACGAGCTGTTGGAACTGGAGTTGGACGAGGAGTTTGACGAACGGTTGGAACTCGAATTGCTTGACGAGTTCGACGAGCTGTTCGACCAGCTTTTGCCATCGGATTTCTTGCCGCCCGTAAGAACCGTCTTGAAGAAGCGGCCGATGTCGTCATCGGCGTGTGCAGGCGTCTGCGCCAGTGGTGTTGCAAAGATCAGCGCACCAAGAATGGCGAGGGTCTTTTTCATCTGTCATCTCCTGTTCGACAATCTTGCTGATTGCCGGGGAGGAACGGGAGGCATTGGCGGTTATTCCATCGCTGGCGGAAAATCCGCCGACTGTATTTCTGCCGGTGTTTGAATTCCGCACCGGCGTGGCCTAACTGGAAACCAAAGCAACGGACGCAGACATGGCCAGACGACGTTCTTCCCTCGGTTTCCTCGGCCTGTTCGGCCGATCCAGCGACCTGCGCGAACTGGATGGTGCGCTGCGCGCGGTCGACCTGCATCCGGCGCTGGTGCCGGAGGGGGTGAAGCTGACTATGGTCAACCTGATGAAGGACCATTGGCCGGACGAGCCGCCGGTTTCGGCCTATGCGCCCATCGCCCAGCTGTTTGGCTACTGCATTGCTGGCGCGGACGCCTTTGCCGACGCCAATGGCGGCGACATGACCCAGCGCGTCGAGCACCGCATCGAGGCAGCACTTGAGGCCGAGGAAGGCTTCGACGCCCAGATCATCCTGCTCGCGCTGCATGCCAAACTCATTAATCCCGACGTCGTCGAGCGCTTCGGGCTCAGCGCGGGCTAACCTTACGTTTCGACCGACGGTTCTTTCATCAAGGTCGCCGGGTCGGGACTGGTGAGCGCGAGCAAGGGCAGGGCGGCGGCGCCGATGAGGGCGCAGCTCTGGCCGAGGCCGCTGACTTCGACGCGTGTCTCCGCCGCGTCCGAGCGGACCGACGGGCCGGGATCGCCCATGCGCTCCAGCAGCTTGTGCAGCAGCCAGACGGGTGCCGTGCCGCCGAGCACGATCGCCTGGGGATCGAAGATATTCTCAAGGCTGACGAGCGCCCGCGACAGCGCTGACGCCGCGCCATCCAGCCAGGCCTGCGGCAAGGTTTCCGGCGCAAGCGGTGCGTCCGCCGGCAGAAGGTGCCGAAGCCCATCGAGTGCCAGATAGCCGTGCAGGCAGCCGCGGTTGCCGCAATGGCATTTCGGTCCCTTGGGATCGATGAGGATGTGGCCGAACTCGCCGGCGTTACCACGCCCGCCATGCACCGGCACGCCGCCCTGCACGATGGCGCCGCCCACGCCTTCGCCGAGGAACAGATAGAGGAAATCGCCGCGTCCCTTGGCCTGGCCATGGGTGTATTCTGCCATGGCGGCGGCATTGGCGTCGTTTTCGAACACCAGGGGCGCCGACGCAAACAACGCCTCGAACGGCTTGGCGAACTCCGCCTGCGCATCGGCGAGACCGCCTGTGGCCGACCAGCGGCTGGCGAGTGGACGCGAGACGACGACACCAGTGCCGAGCCGCGACAGCCGGCCAGCCGCGGCATCAATCTCGCGCGAAATAACCTTGAGCGCGTCCACTCGCTGGCCATGATCGCCGTCGAAGGCACGCGCCTCGGGCCGCGCCAGGACATTGCCGGCGAGGTCGGTGGCGATGGCGTGGCAGAGGCCGGCCGCGACATGCAGGCCGAGGCAATAGCCGGCGCCCGGATTGATCTCGATGTCGATCTGCGGCTGGCCGCGCTGGCCGCGACGGCGGCCGGTCTCGCGCACCAGCCCGGTGTCGATCAGATCCTCGATGATGTTGCGGATGCCCTGCGGGGTGAGGCCGGAAAGCCGCGCCAGCTCGACGCGCGACAGGCTGCCGTGGCGGCGCAACGCGTCGAGCACGACGGTGCGGTTGTAGCGCCGGGTGAGAGTCGCCGAATTGCCGTTGGCCATGTTTCCTCCCTCGATTCCGGTCTCGCTAGCATATAAAAGTAAAACAACGAAATTTCTTTATTGACTCCGGAGTGGCTTCCTCTAGCCTCGCGGCGGATCGAACAGGCTCGCCATGGGGACGGGTCGCAGGCCGAAGGAGGAAAAGTTGATGCAGTCGATCGACCGCGTGAAGCTGAGGGAGATGTTTGCGCCGCCTGGCGACCTGGTGGTGCAGAAGGTGCTGGACCGGCTCGACAAGCACTGTTTGCATTTCCTGTCGCTGTCGCCGTTCCTGCTGATCGCGACGCAAGGGAACAACGGCGCCGACGTATCGCCGCGCGGCGACCCGGCCGGTTTCGTCAAGGCGATCGACAGGCAGACGATCCTGATCCCCGACCGGCCCGGCAACAACCGGCTCGACACGATGGAAAACATCCTCGACAACCCGAGCGTCGGCTGCCTGTTTTTGGTTCCTGGGCTGGGCGAAATCCTGCGCATCAATGGCGAGGCCGACCTCGTCGTCGGGCCGGAACTGGAGCAGCTCGCCTTCCAGGGCAAGACACCGCCGGTCGCCATCCGCATAAGGATACGCGAGGCGCTGTTCCACTGCGCCAAGGCGGTCATCCGCTCCAAGGTCTGGAATCCGACAACCTTTGCTAAGCGCGAGGATTTCCCGCCGCTGGGCGCGGTGTTGGCCGACCAGATCGCCGGTCTCGACAAAGACGAGATGATCGAATGGATCCGCGTGGGCGACCAGCGGACGCTTTACTGAGGTGTGACATGATCGAAATCAGCTTCACCGAGGCCGATGGCAACACGCGCACCCTGAGCGCCGAATCCGGCGGCACGCTGCTCAATGCCATACTCGGCGCCGGCATCAAGGGCATCGTCGCCGAATGTGGCGGCGGTTGTTCGTGCGGCACCTGCCATGTGCATGTCGCCCGTGAATGGACTGACAGACTGCCCGCACCGGCCGACGACGAAACCGACATGCTGTCGCTGGCCGAGGGCGTGACCGAACAGAGCCGTCTCGCCTGCCAGATCAGGCTGGTGCCCGAACTTAACGGGCTCAGCGTGGCGCTGCCGGGAGCAGCCTGATGCAGCGCATCGTCATCGTCGGTGCCGGCCATGCCGGGGTCCAGGCGGCTGCCTCGCTGCGCGACCAAGGCTTTAGCGGAGCGATCGAGCTCGTCAGCGCGGAAAATGCATTGCCCTATCATCGCCCGCCGCTGTCGAAACGCTTTGCCGAAGGGCTGACCGACGCGGCGATCGCGCTCAGGCCGGCGGCCTTCTATTCGGCGCAAGACATCAGTCTGCGGCGAGCCACGGTGGTGGAGGAGATCGACGCCAGCGAACAGCGCCTGACGCTGAGCACCGTCGAACAGCTCGCCTATGACCAGTTGATCCTTGCAACAGGCTCCCGCAACCGCAGGCTCGAGGTTCCGGGCGAAGAGCTGAGCGGCATCGTCTCGATCCGAAATCTCGGCGATGCGTACCGGCTGGCCACATCCGTCGTCATCGGCACGAGGGCCTTCGTCGTCGGCGCAGGTTATCTCGGTCTTGAAGTGGCGGCTGCCCTCGCCAAGCGGGGCGTGAAGGTCACTGTCGCCGCATCGCGTCCGCTGCCGCTTGGGCGGTCGGTGTCCCCTGATACAGCGAGCGTGCTGGCGACGGCGCTGCGGGACATGGGCATCGAGACGATTGTCGGTGCCGGTATTTCCGGCTTCGAAGGCAATGGCCGGCGGATATCGGGAGTGCGGTTCGCTGACTGCAGCCTGTACGAGACGGACCTGGTGGTCATCGGAATAGGGGCCGTGCCCAATGTCGAGCTGGCCCAGCATGCGGGGGTCGAGGTCGACGACGGCGTCTTGGTCGACGCGGCGCTGGCGACCTCGGCGGCCGGCATATCGGCCATCGGCGACTGCGTGCGAGTTCGGGGCATTGCGCGCCTGGAAAGCGTCGCCAATGCAACCTTTCAGGCCCGCTGCATTGCGGCCCGGCTCTGCGGTAGACCGGCGCCCGCGGCAGAGACGCCGTGGTTCTGGAGCGACATTGGCGATCTCAAGCTGAAGATGGTCGGACTGCGGCAGCCTGACGACGTGGTGCGGACGCTAACGGCCGACGGCGGCCACGTCGCGTTGTGCTTCCGCAACGGCGAACTCGCTGCAGTCGAGACGATCAACGCCAACCGCATTCATGTGGCTGCGCGGCGCATTCTCGATGCGGGCGTCCAACTCGGAGTGGACGCGGTATGTGCCCCCGATTTCGACATGGTCGCTCTCGCGAAGTCGCTCGCCGCGCGACCGATCGAGGCTTCACGCGCGGCGTAGCTGCAGCGTACGAAAGGGCCGCCGTGTGCCTGTGCGACTACCCGCCCATGCCGCTGCGCGGCAGATGGATGAGTTCGCCAAAGCGGGCGCGGAGCTTGTCGTCGGTCGCCTTCGAAACATGCCTTGGGAAGCGTTCGGCGAGCACGCGCTTCTTTTCGGCAATGGCCTTGCCGAGCAGGTCGGGCTTGCCTTTCTCGTTCCATTCCTTGGGCGAGAAGCGATCGGCGACGGCGGGATAAAAATACTCCGTCTGCATCAGCCTCAGCGTCTGCTCGTTGCCGAGATAGTGGCCGGGGCCGTTGAGGCATACTTCGGAGATGGTGGCGATTGACAGCGCCTCGTCCGAAACCTCGATGCCACGCACGCAGCGCAGGCATTGGCCCAGCATATCGTTGTCGATGATCAGGCTCTCCAGGCAGAAGCCGAGCAGCGAGGCATGCATGCCCGCGGACTCATAGACCAGATTGAGGCCCGACAGCCCCGCCATGACATTGGTGATGCCCTTCTCGTAGCCGGACTGAATATCGGGCAGCTTGGAGTCGGCCATGCCGGCGGCCGAGCCTCCGGGCAGGTCGTAGAATTGGGCCATCTGGGCGCAGGCGGCCGTCAGCAGCGCCTGCTCGGCCGAGCCGCCGGACATGGCGCCGGTGCGCAAATCGGAGACGAAGGGCCAGGTGCCGAAGATTGCCGGGTGCCCCGGTTTCAGCGCGTTGACATAGACGAGGCCGGCCAAAACTTCTGCCACTGCCTGGACGACAGCGCCGGCAATTGCCGCCGGTGCCGTAGCCCCAGCCTGACCGGCGGACAGCAAAAGAATCGGGATGCCGCCTTCGACACAAGCTTCGAGCACGCCGCAGGCATCCTCGGCGAACTTCATCGGCGGCACGACGAAACAGTTGGAATTGGAGACGAAGGGCCGGGCGCGGAAGTTCTCCTCGCCGCCGGCAATTTCGTAAAGCATCTCCAGTGCCGGCGCGACGTTCTCGCGCACGGTGAAGCTGGTGCCGACATGCTTGGAAGTGCCGGAGACGCAGGCGTAGAGCGTGTTGAAATCCATCTCCAGCGGATCGGGAATGTCGCGCGGCACCATCGGCCGCTGGAAGAAGTGGATGTTGTCGAGCCCGTCGACGATGCGGGCGGCGTCATAGATGTCCTGCAGCAGGCTTTCGCGATATTCGCGCTTCTCGACGTCGACGAGGTGAACGGCGGCACCCGCCGTGCCGTAATGGACCCGCTTGCCCTGGATCACCATGTCGTGCTTGGAGTCCTGGCCGCAAAGCGTGAAGTTGCGGGCGGCGTTCCTGATGGTGGACAGCACCAGCGCGCGGGGGAAGCGGATGCGGCCGTCATCGCTGTAGGTGGCGCCGACCCGTTTCAGCGCCTCGATGCAACTCGGGATGGCGTTGGCGAAGCCGACGGTTTCAAGCAGCGTCAGCACCGCCTCGTGGATACGCTCGAGTTCGTTCTGGCCGAGCGGTTTGAAATGGCCGCCTTCGAGGCCGGCGCGGACAGGGCGTATGTCCTCGGCCAGGGGTGCTGAACGCAGCGCTCGTCGCGCCTCGCGCCCGCCGGATCGGCGTGAGCGTTGGTCTGCCAATGCGTCATGCGTTTCCGCGACTGCTGGCATGCATATCCTCCGATTTTTGTGAGGCTGGCCCGCAGTGATTATGCCACCGTCGTTCAGCCTCGTTCCCTGGAGACGACTATGCCGCGTCCATTGGCCCAAGCCATGGGCCAGCGGATTGTGCGAGATATGCCAGATACAAATGCAAACCGGCGGCCCGAAAGGACCGCCGGCAAACAAGATCGGAAGAGGTTTCAGGCGGCGGCGGGACGACGTCCGGCAGCGGTCGCAAGCTCGCGGATTCCGGGCTCGATATGCTGGAGGGCGATCGAGGAAATGCCAAGCCGCATAAAGCGTGTAGGCTTGTCGCTGTGCTCGAAGAAGCGCTCGCCCGGCTCGATGATGACCGAGCGTGCCGCAGCCGCCGCCGCAAGGCCGCGGGAGTCGGTTCCGCGCGGTCCTTCCAGCCACAGCGACGTGCCGCCTGCGGCATCGGTCGCCTGCCAATCTGGCAGGAATGCTGACATAGCCTGGACCAATCGTTTGCGCCTCTCGCCGAATGCGGTCGACAGGCGGCGCACCAGCGCCTCGTGATGGCCGAGCGACAGGAACAGCGCGACCGCGCGCTGGTTGTTGGCTGGCGGATGGCGCAGCATGAAACGGCGCAGGGCGCGCAGCTCCGAGATCAGCCCGGCGGAGGCGACGATGTAGCCAAGGCGCAGGCCAGGGGCGAGCGTCTTCGACATCGAGCCGACATAGACGACGCGGCCCGAGCGGTCGAGGCTCTTCAGCGCCTGCTGCGGTGCCTCGTCGAGCAACTGGCTGTCATAGCCGTCCTCGATGATGATCTGGTTGTTGCGCATGGCGCGCGCCAGAAGATCCTGCCGGCGCTCGGCGCTGAGCGGCACCATGGTCGGGCACTGATGGCTCGGCGTGACGAAGACAAAGCCCGCATCCGACGGGATGGCCGAGGTGACGATGCCCTGCTGGTCCACCGGCACGGGCTCGATATCGGCGCCGGCGAGGCGGAAGATCGAGCGCGCATCCGGGTAGCCCGGGTCCTCCATCGCCACCTTCGACCCCTTGGTCATCAGCAGCGAGGCAAGCATGTAGAGCGCGTTCTGGGCACCCAGCGTGACGATGATCTCGTCGGGATTGGCGAAGATGCCGCGACGCGGCAGCAGTCGCGCCTGGATCTGCTCGATCAGAAGCGGGTCGTCGCGGTCGACCATGTCGGCCGCCCAGTTGCGGATCTCGAGCACGGCCAGCGCCATGCGGTTGCATTCGCGCCATTCGGCGGTCGGAAACAGGGTCGGGTCGAACTGGCCGTAGACGAACGGATAGGATGACTTGATCCAGTTGTCGAGCTTGGCCGGCGGCTGCATGTCGGAGGCGGCGATCTGCCGACGCGCCTTCCAATCGATTTCATTGGCCTGGTCGGGGGCCTTCTGCTGCGGCTTGGCCGGCGTCGCCAGAACTTCGGGATTGACGAAATGGCCGCGACGCTCGCGCGCCACGAGGAAGCCCTGATCGACCAGTTGCTGGAAAGCAAGCACCACCGTGCCACGCGCCACGCCGAGCTTTTCGGCAAGAATTCGGCAGGATGGCAGCGGCATTGACGCCGCGATCTGCCTGTCGAGAATGGCCGCCACGATCGCCTGCCGGATCTGGGCCTGAAGGGTCTGGCCCGATTCCGCCGAGATCCTGAAGAGGCCGGACCAGATCGCCGTGTCGTTTCGCTGTGGCATAGTGACGTTTCCTGCATGTCCAGTCTTTTTGATTTTGCTGGACCATAGAAAGCTATCCTTGGCTCAACGTCTTGCACCAATCAATTTTTCTAATCCTTGGGATTTATGCCAGTGAACTTTCCGGTTCCAGTTGCGGAAGTCTTCGGTTGAACCGATTGAAATTTGCCACGATAGTCCGCCGCGGCATTTCTCAATGAGTCCCCAGGTCTGCTAGGATGATGCCAGCAGCTGACAATCCCCGGAGGTCCCAGGTGATCGACCAACCCTTCAAGGCGGCACTGGCCGCGCTTCGCAACCACCATCAGGACGCGCAGATGAACATGCGCGCGGCGTTTGCCTCCGATCCCAGGCGCTTCAAGAGCTTTTCGGTCACTGACGGCGACCTTCTGTTCGACTGGTCGAAATGCGCTGTCGATGCCGAGGCCATGTCGCTGCTGGAAAAACTGGCGCTTGTCGTCGACCTGCCCGGACGGCGCGCGGCGATGTTCCGCGGCGACCGCATCAACGTAACAGAGGACCGCGCGGTGCTGCACACCGCATTGCGCAATCCCAAGGGTGAGCCGGTCATACTCGACGGCCACGACGTGACCATTGACGTTCATGCCGTGCTCGACGCGATGTCGGCCTTTGCCGATGCCGTCCGCTCGGGCAAGGCCGCTGGCGCCACCGGCAAGAAGATCACCGACGTCGTCAACATCGGCATCGGCGGCTCCGATCTCGGCCCGGCCATGGCAACGCTGGCGCTGTCGCCCTACCATGACGGACCGCGTTCGCATTACGTCTCCAATGTCGACGGCGCCCACATCCACGACACGCTGAAGGGGCTGAATGCCGAGACGACGCTGTTCATCATCGCGTCGAAGACCTTCACCACCGTCGAGACCATGACCAATGCCGAGACGGCGCGACGCTGGGTGCAGGCAGCACTGGGCGCCAACGCCGTGGGCCAGCATTTCGCCGCCGTGTCGACCGCACTCGACAAGGTGGCTGCCTTTGGCATCGAAAAGGACCGCGTCTTCGGCTTTTGGGACTGGGTCGGCGGCCGCTATTCCCTTTGGTCGGCGATCGGCCTGCCGATCATGATCGCGGTCGGCCCGAAGAATTTCGGCGAATTCCTCGCCGGCGCGCACGCCATGGACAAGCACTTCGTCGAGGCCCCGCTGCTCAAGAACATCCCGGTGCTGATGGGCCTCGTCGGCTTCTGGAACCGGGTGGTCTGCAATCATCCGGCACGCGCGGTCATCCCCTATGACCAGCGCCTGTCGCGGCTGCCGGCCTATTTGCAGCAGCTCGACATGGAATCGAACGGCAAGAGCGTGACGCTGGCCGGCGGCGGCGTGGTGACGCCGACCGGCCCGCTGGTCTGGGGCGAACCGGGCACCAACGGCCAGCACGCCTTCTTCCAGCTTTTGCACCAGGGCACCGATTTCATCCCGGTCGAGTTCCTGGCGGCGGCCGAAGGCCATGAGCCGGACCTCCAGGAGCATCACGACCTCTTGCTCGCCAACTGCCTGGCGCAATCGGAAGCGCTGATGAAGGGGCGCACGCTCGAAGAGGCGCGGCGGCAGATGCTGACCAAGGGCATGAAGCCCGAAGAGGTCGACAAGATCGCGCCGCATCGCGTCTTCTCGGGCAACCGTCCGTCGGTGACCATTCTCTACCGCAAGCTCGACCCGTTCACGCTTGGCCGGCTGATTGCGCTCTACGAGCACCGCGTCTTCGTCGAGGCGCAGCTGTTTGGGATCAACGCCTTCGACCAATGGGGCGTAGAACTGGGCAAGGAACTGGCCACCGGACTGCTGCCTGTCGTCCAGGGGCGGGAAAATGCCGCGCGAAGCGACGCCTCGACAGCCGGCTTGGTGGAGCATATTCACCGGCTAAGGGCATCGAGCGGCCAGTCGGACGCTTGAAGAACGCTCCAGGTTTCTAGACCCACGCGCCGCCCCGAAAATCGAAACGGATTTTCGGGGCGGCGCAGAATTTCAGATCCGCATCGTGTGTTCCGAAGATCCGGGGCGCGATGCGCAGGGAGTAAATGATTTGCGGGGCATCAAGGGCATCCTCTTCGACAAGGACGGCACGCTCGTCGACTTCCAGGCGACGTGGTTCGCCATCGGCGACCACATGGCGATGAAGGCTGCGGGCGGCGACCGCAAGCGCGCCGATGCGCTGATGACGGCAGCCGGCTACGACTTCGATGCCCATTGCTTCAAGGCCGACTCGGTGTTTGCCGCGGGCACCAATGCCGACATCGTCGAGCTCTGGTATCCCGAGGTCGATGATGCCGAGCGGGCGGCGATGGTCAAGCATTTCGACCAGGTGACGGCAGAGGAAGGCGCGGCCAAGGCCGTGGCGCTGCCGGGCAGCAAGGACGCGCTGGCAAGCCTGCACAGCGCCGGCTTCAAGCTTGGCGTCGCCACCAACGATTCGACCGGTGGAGCCGAGAAGACGCTGCTGTCGCTGGGCGTCGCCCAGATGTTCGACGCTGCCTATGGTTATGACGCGGTCGCCAACCCCAAGCCGGCACCGGATGCGATCCACGCCTTTTCCGACCTCACCGGCTTGAAGCCGTCGGAGATCGCCATGGTCGGCGACAATCGCCACGACCTCGAAATGGCGAGGGCCGGCGGTGCGCTGGCGATCGCCGTGCTGTCGGGCACCGGCACGCGGGAATCGCTGACGCCGATGGCCGATGTGGTGCTCGATTCAATCGCTGACCTGCCGGCCTTCCTCGCCCGCGAGGCCTGAGGGGCCTGCCGCGTTCATCGACCTGCTCCCAGGGACACTCCAATGGCTGATGAGCTGACCATCCGTCGGGCGACCCGCGAAGACCTGCCCGAACTGGTGCAACTCTATCGCCATCTTGTGCCCGACGATATGCCGGTCGGTACCGAGCAGGCGGAGGACATCTGGGAACGCTTCTCGCATTACGGGCCGAGCGGCATCTTCCTTGGGTTGGTCGATGGCGAGCAGGTGGCAACCTGCACGCTGGTGGTGGTACCCAACTTCGTCCGCAGCGGCGCCAACTACGCGCTGATCGAGAATGTGGTGACGCATGCCGACTTCCGTGGCCGGGGCCACGGCAAGGCCGTGCTGCTTGCGGCCGTGGACGCCGCATGGTCGCTCGGCTGCTACAAGGTGATGCTGCTCACCGGCTCGAAGGAACCGGCGACGCTGGGGTTCTATCGCAACGCCGGGTTCCAGACGACGAAGACGGGGTTTGAGATGCGAAGGCTTCCAGCGCGAGAAGCGTGAAGCGGTTTGTTCGAAGCGCGATCGCTCAGTGTGCTTGCGCCTTCGGATCGACTTGATCCTTGACCCGCAGGTGATCTTTCGGCAGCCGCGAACGGGCAATACGTCATCTGTCGTATTTCTGCTTCGAGTGGAGCAGTCTCCGGGTGCCAGCGCGCTCGGTTGACCGCTCGGCGATGAAGAATGTCCGTGTTGAAGTGACGACTATCCCAGCAGGTACCTCGCCGCACCGGTCGAGGCGATGCCCAGCAGCACTGTCGGCAGCATCGACAGGCGGGTTGCGCAAAGCACCGTAACTGCGAGGCCGAGGAGGTCGGCGGGGCGGTCGGCGACGAAGGCGGGGGCGATGACAGAGATGAGGACGCAGCCGGGTGCGGCCTCCATGACAGCGGTGGCGCGGGCGCTGAGGGTGCGGTTGCGCAGGAGCACGTAGCCGCCGACACGGGTGAAATAGGTGACGGCGGCCATCAGCAGGATGGTCACGAGGTTCAGAAGATCGATCATGCGTCACCTGCGAGGTAGTAGGCGGCGGCCAGGCCGGAGGCGGCGCCGGCGGCGATGAACCAGGCGCCGGGCAGCACGAGGTGGGTGACGGCTGCGACCACGAGGCTGACCAGCCAGGGGCGAGCCGCAGCCGCCGTCGTCCACATGCCGCGCATCAGCACGAGGAACACGGCGGGAAACGCCATGTCGAAGCCGAGCGCGTCGATGTCGCCCATGACAGGGCCGAGCAAGGCGCCTGCGGTGGTGAAGGCAACCCAGGCGACATAGACCGCGAGCGACGCGCCCATGTAGTAGGGCAGGCTGAAGGCAGGCAGCGACGTGCCGGTGGCGGCGCGTTCCTTGCTGTCTGCGAGCGACATTGCCCAGCTTTCGTCGCACATGAAAAACAGCGAGGCGAAGGCCTTGCGTTTCGAAAGGTGCCGTAGATAGGGCGCGAGCGCCGCCCCCATCAGCAGGTGGCGACTGTTGACCAGGAGCGTGACGAAGACGATCAGCAGGATGTGGGGCGGCGAACTCCAAAGCTGGATGGCCGCGAACTCCGAGCCGCCGGCGAAGTTTAGCCCGGTCATCAATGGCACTTCGAGGCCGCTCAGGCTCTTGCGCGCCGCCTGCGCGCCGAGAACCAGGCCGTAGGGCACGATGCCGAGCAACACGGGCATGCAGGCGGCGATGCCGCGCCGGAACTCCGATCCGGTGGTGGCGCCGGCATTTGCCGCCAGCGCGGGGGCTTGGATGATGGTCATGCGACAGCGTCGGCGCGCCGGCGGCGCGCGCGTCCTTCGGTTCGTTGAGGGCGGTTCGTTGCGGGATCGATGGCTGAATGAGTATGCTGATTTCGTCGCAATCGGGTTGCGAATATGGCAGCGAAATGAGAAAAATTGGCAGAATGGACCAAGATGTACTTTCGGGATGAAATCTGATGCCAATCCAGCTCGATGATATCGACCGACGCATCCTGCGTGCCCTGCAGCGCAACGGGCGGCTGCCCAACAATGAACTGGCGCGCGAGGTCGGGCTGTCGCCGTCGCCCTGCCTGCGGCGGGTCAAGCTGCTGGAGGATGCAGGGGTGATCGACCGCTATGTTGCACTGGTCAATCCGAGCAAGATCGGCAAGGGGCAGACCTTCTTCACCCGCATCTGGCTGCAGGCGCAGGATGAGGACACGATCGAGCACTTCGCCCGCGAGATTTCGCGCTTTCCCCAGGTGCTGGAATGTTACCTGATGCTGGGCGACTGCGACGCCATGGTGCGCATCGTTGCCGCCGACATCGACGAATATCGCCGCTTCCAGTCGGAACATCTGAGCCGCATCAAGGGCGTGCAGAACGTCAAGACCGACGTGCCGAGCCAGATCATCAAGCGGACGTCGGAACTGCCGCTATGAGATTCAGGTGAGGCCGGTCTGACTTGGAATCTCGGCGGTGTGCCAGGCAAAGAAAAAGCCCGCCTGATGGCGGGCTCTTGATGATGACGGTCGAAACCCGACTATCCCCTCAGTTCGCGCCTGAGAATCTTGCCGACATTGGTCTTCGGCAGTTCGGTGCGGAACTCGATGTATTTCGGGCGCTTGTAGCCGGTGAGGTTTTCGCGGCAGTAGGCGAGCAGGGTCTCGGCCGACAGGTCGGGATCCTTGCGCACGACGAACAGCTTGGGCACTTCGCCCGAATGCTCGTCCGGCACGCCGATGGCTGCGACCTCGAGCACGCCGGGGTGCTGGGCGACGACGTCCTCAAGTTCGTTCGGATAGACGTTGAAGCCCGAGACCAGGATCATGTCCTTCTTGCGGTCGACGATCTTGGTGTAGCCGGTCTCGTCCATGAAGCCCATGTCGCCCGACTTGAAGTAGCCGTCGGAGGTCATGACCTTGGCGGTTTCGTCCGCGCGGTTCCAGTAGCCTGCCATGACCTGCGGGCCCTTGATGCAGATCTCGCCGACCTCGCCGAGCGCAACATCCCTGCCGTCCTCGTCGCGGATGGCGATGTCGGTGGAGGGCAGGGGCAGGCCGATGGTGCCGGTGAAGTCGGGCGACGAGCACTTGTTGGCGGTCGCCACAGGCGAGGTTTCCGACAGGCCGTAGCCCTCAGTGATGTGGTTGCCGGTGAGCTTCTTCCAGCGCTCGGCCACGGCCCGCTGCACGGCCATGCCGCCGCCGAGCGACAGGATCAGGCCCGAGAAGTCGAGCTTGCGGAAGTCCTCGTTGTTGCACAGCGCGTTGAACAGCGTGTTGAGGCCCGGGAAGATGTTGAAGTTGAACTTCTTCAGCTCCTTGACGAAGCCGGGGATGTCGCGCGGGTTGGGGATGAGCACGTTGAGCGCCCCTTGCTGCATGCCCATCAGCGCGTTCACCGTGAGTGCGAAGATATGGTAGAGCGGCAGCGCGCAGATGAAGGTCAGATGCGGCGGCTTGGGCCGAACCGTGTAGGCATCTTCCACCCACAGCGCCAGCTGGGCGACGTTGGCGAGCACGTTGGAGTGGATCAGCATCGCGCCCTTGGAGACGCCTGTCGTGCCGCCGGTATATTGCAGGAAGGCGATGTCGGTGGCGGCGACCTCGACGGGCTTCAGCTGCCTGGCCTGGCCTTCGTGCAGGGCGGCCATGAACTTGACGTGGCCCGGCAGCGACCAGGCCGGCACCAGCTTCTTGACCTTGCGCACCACCAGGTTGACCAGGATGCCCTTGACGCCGAGCATCTCGCCCATCGAGGCGACGACGACATGCTTGACATTGGTCTTGGCGACGACCGCCTGCAGCGTGGTGGCGAAGTTCTCGAGGATAACGATTGCCTCGGCGCCCGAATCCTTGAGCTGGTGCTCGAGTTCGCGCGGCGTATAGAGCGGGTTGACGTTGACCACCGTGTAGCCGGCGCGCAGCACCGCCATCATCGCGACGGGATATTGCAGCACGTTGGGCATCATGATCGCGACGCGCGCGCCCTTGGCGAGGCCCTTCGACTGGAGCCAGGCGGCAAAGGCGGTCGACATGCGGTCGAGCTCGCCATAGGTCAGTGACTTGCCCATGCACGAGAACGCCGGCCGGCCGGCATATTGGTGGCAGGCAGCGGCGAGCAGGTCGCCGATCGACTGATGGGCCAGCGGCGCGATCTCGCTCGCCATGTTGGCGGGGTAGCTCTTGAGCCAAGGCTTTGGGTCGGCCTTGGCGGCCGGCTTGGCCAATGTGGCTGCGGTGGGTTTGGCTGCCGAGCCGTTCATCTTGGCCGGTGTGATTGCGGCCAGCGCGGCGGGGGCGGCTTTCGCCGGGGATGCAGCCTTTTTGGCAGCCGGCTTCTTCGCTGCAGGTTTGGCCTCGGCCTTTGCCGGAGCGGCGACCTTTGCGGGCGCGGCCGGCTTCAGTTCTTTCGCCGCAGGAGCCTTTGTTGCTGATGCCGCGACCTTGGCCGCTTTGGTGGCGGATTTCGCTGCAGGAGCAACAGTGTTCTTTGCCGGACTCTTTGCTGCTGCGGGCTTGGCGGCGGCAGGAGCAGCAGTGCTCTTCGCTGGTGCAGGCTTCGGGGCAGTCTTTGCAGCAGGCTTTGCTTCAGCGGCTTTGGCAGGCGCAGCCTTTGCCGGCTTGGCCGCGGTGACCTTGGCTTCAGTCTTTGGAGCAGGCGCCTTGGGCGCTGCGGCCTTCGCTGCCGTAGCCTTCGCGGCGGCTTTGGCCGGGGCCTTTTCGGCGACAGGCTTTGCAGCCGGCTTGGCGACGGCCTTCGGAGCGGCCTTGGTCTCCGTTTTGGCTGTTTCGGCCGGCTTGGCCGCCGCTTTCGTAGCGGTGGTCTTTGGGGTGCTCGCCTTGCCCGACGATTTTGCCAATTGCGCCTCCCTGGCTGTTCTTGTGTTTCCGGCCTGATGGTCGCCGGTTTTTCGGAGCCCCCTTTTGGTCGCAGCGCTTCAAGAACAGTGCCGCGTTGGGGCATGTTGTAGATTGTTTGTATTGCCAGCTGACGTTAACGGCAAGTATCACCCAGCGTCAGCTTTCCCGATGAAATCTAGAATGTTGAAAACGGCCCCGTCGACCGCCGTTGGTTGTGAATTGTCGCGGTCGGATTTGATTAAGCATGCTCTTGTGAAAGCGCGGCCGAAGTCGAACGCGGGCAAAGCACAATCAATGCTGCAATATACGACTATGGCGAAGCCGGTTGTGGGTAAATTATTCTGCTTACCAAACGGCAGGTAGGTGGGGAGTTCCAAAGCTGAATGAACGGTGCTTATATGCGCGCCTGCGAGCCTGTCAGGTAGGGGCTTGGGAAATCATTAGGGAGTGTTCAATGATTAAAAAAACGACCTTTGCGGCCGCGTTGCTGGCTGCAACCGTCCTGAGCGGTGCGGCGAGCGCTAAGACGTTCGTTTACTGCTCGGAAGGTTCGCCGGAGGGCTTCGATCCGGGTCTGTACACCGCCGGTACGACGTTCGACGCGTCTGCGCACACCGTCTACAACCGCCTGCTCGAGTTCAAGAAGGGCACCACCGAGACCGAGCCGGGCCTGGCCGAAAGCTGGACGATTTCCGACGATGGCCTGGAGTACACCTTCAAGCTGCGTCCGGGCGTCAAGTTCCAGACCACCGAGTTCTTCACGCCTTCGCGTGAGCTGAACGCCGACGACGTCGTCTTCTCCTATGAGCGCCAGCTCAAGGCCGACAATCCCTGGAACAAGTACGTGACCGGCGCTTCGTGGGAATACGCAGCCGGCATGGGCTTCCCGGAAGTCATCAAGTCGGTCGAGAAGGTCGACGACATGACCGTCAAGTTCGTGCTGACCCGCAAGGAAGCACCGTTCCTGGCCAACATCGCCATGCCGTTCGCTTCGATCATGTCGAAGGAATATGCCGACAAGCTGCAGGCCGATGGCAAGATGAACCAGCTGAACCAGATGCCGCTCGGCACCGGTCCGTTCAGCTTCGTCGCCTACCAGCAGGACGCCATCATCCGCTACAAGGCCAACCCGGATTACTGGGGCGGCAAGCAGAAGATCGACGACCTCGTCTTCGCGATCACCCCTGACGCATCGGTTCGTTTCCAGAAGCTGAAGGCCGGCGAATGCCACCTGATGCCGTTCCCGAACGCTGCCGACGTCGCTGCGATGAAGGCTGACTCGAACCTGAAGGTGATGGAGCAGGAAGGCCTGAACGTCTCGTACCTGGCCTACAACACCACCCAGGCTCCGTTCGACAAGGTTGAGGTCCGCAAGGCTCTGAACCAGGCCATCAACAAGCAGGCCATCGTCGACGCCGTGTTCCAGGGTGCAGCTACCCCTGCAACCAACCCGATCCCGCCGACCATGTGGTCGTACAACAAGGCCGTCGAAGACGACAAGTACGATCCGGAAGCAGCGAAGAAGGGTCTTGAAGCCGCTGGCGTCAAGGATCTCAAGATGAAGGTATGGGCGATGCCGGTTTCGCGTCCCTACATGCTCAACGCCCGCCGCGCTGCCGAGTTGATCCAGTCCGATTTCGCCAAGGTTGGCGTCACGGTCGAGATCGTCTCCTACGAGTGGGCCGAGTACCTCGACAAGTCGAAGGCCAAGGATCGTGACGGCGCCGTCATCCTCGGCTGGACCGGCGACAATGGTGATCCGGACAACTTCCTCGACACCCTGCTCGGCTGCACGGCCGTTGGCGGCAACAACCGCGCTCAGTGGTGCGACAAGGACTTCGACGCTCTGGTGAAGAAGGCCAAGGACACCACCGACGTAGCTGAGCGCACCAAGCTCTACGAAGAGGCCCAGGTCGTGTTCAAGAAGCAGGCCCCTTGGGCGACCCTCGACCACTCGCTGTCGGTTGTGCCGATGCGCAAGGGCGTTGAAGGCTTCGTTCAGAGCCCGCTCGGCGACTTCGCCTTCGACGGTGTTGACATCACGGAGTAAGGTTGCCTAAACAAGGCCAACCTGGGTTGGGGCGCTTGGATGACAAGCGCCCCAATGCACATTTTGTGCTACCCTTACCTTTCTCGGAACATTCACTTAAAGGTTCGACATGCTCCGGTTCCTGTTGGGACGGCTAGCCGTCCTCATCCCGACATTCGTCGGGGTTTCCATCATTGCATTCTCATTCATCCGGCTTCTTCCCGGCGATCCCGTAGCCCTCCTTTCGGGCGAACGTGTCATGTCTCCCGAGCGCCACGCGGAAATCTCTGCCCAGCTCGGCTTCGACCGGCCCATCGTCGTCCAGTATCTCGACTATCTCTGGGGTGTCGTACAAGGCGACTTCGGCACCTCGATCGTCACCAAGCGGCCTGTCATCGACCAGTTCTTCGAGCTGTTCCCGGCGACCGTCGAGCTTTCGCTCTGCGCCATCATCTTTGCTGTCGTGCTCGGCATTCCCGCCGGCATGATCGCCGCCATCAAGCGCGGTTCCTTCGCCGACCAGGCGATGATGGGCACCGCACTCGTCGGCTTCTCGATGCCGATCTTCTGGTGGGGCCTGCTGCTGATCATGCTTGTTTCCGGCATGCTGGGGTGGACACCCGTCTCCGGCCGCATCTCGCTGATGTTCTATTTCCCGCCCGTCACCGGGTTCATGCTGATCGACTCGCTGTTGTCCGGCCAGGCCGGCGCGTTCAAATCGGCCGTCAGCCACCTGATCCTGCCGACGATCGTTTTGGGCACCATTCCGCTGGCCGTCATTGCGCGCCAGACGCGTTCGGCGATGCTCGAAGTGCTGTCGGAAGACTATGTGCGCACCGCGCGCGCCAAGGGCCTGTCGACCTTCCGTGTCGTCGGCATCCATGCGCTGCGCAACGCCATGATCCCGGTGGTCACCACTGTCGGCCTGCAGGTGGGTGTCATGCTCGCCGGCGCGATCCTGACCGAGACGATCTTCTCCTGGCCGGGCATCGGCAAGTGGATGGTCGATTCCGTATCGCGGCGCGACTACGCCGTCATCCAGGGTGGTCTTCTGCTGATCGCCGCCGTCATCATGTTGGTGAACCTCGCGGTCGACCTGCTGTACGGCCTCATCAATCCGCGTATCCGGCACTAGGAGGGCGTCATGTCTCAAGCTGCTGCAACCAGCGCCGTTTCGACTGACCCGTCCCGCAGGGCGCGTCTGGCCGAATTCTGGTACTATTTTTCCGAAAACCGCGGCGCCGTTATCGGCCTCGTGTTCTTCATCTTCCTGGTGCTTCTGGCGATCTTCGCGCCGCTGATCGCGCCGCACGATCCGACCCAGCAATACCGCGACGCGGTTCTGGTTCCGCCGTTCTGGCAGGAAGGCGGCCGCACCGACTTCCTGCTCGGCACCGACGCCGTCGGCCGCGACATGCTTTCGCGCCTGATCTTCGGCACCCAGTTCTCGCTGTTTGTCGGCGTCATCGTGACCACGCTGTCGCTCGTCGTCGGCGTCATCTTCGGTGTCATCGCCGGCTATTTCCGCGGCTGGGTCGACACGGCCATCATGCGCGTCATGGACATCATCCTGGCCTTCCCGTCGCTGCTGCTGGCCCTTGTGCTGGTCGCCATCCTCGGGCCTGGCCTGGTCAACGCGATGATCGCCATCTCGCTGGTCTACCAGCCGCATTTCGTGCGCCTGGCGCGCGCCGCGGTGATGAGCGAAAAGACCCGCGACTATGTCGTTGCCGCCAAGGTGGCGGGCGCAGGCAACATGCGCCTGATGTTCAAGACGATCCTGCCGAACTGCATGGCGCCCCTGATCGTCCAGGCGACCCTGTCGTTTTCGAGCGCTATTCTGGACGCCGCCGCACTCGGCTTCCTCGGCATGGGCGCACAGCCACCGACGCCGGAATGGGGCACGATGCTGGCCGAGGCCCGCGAGTTCATCCAGAGCAAGTGGTGGGTGGTGACGCTTCCGGGCGTGGCGATCCTGATCACAGTGCTGGCGATCAACCTGATGGGCGATGGCTTGCGCGACGCGCTCGACCCGAAGCTGAAGAGGTCCTGAGATGGCGCTTCTTGAAATCGAAAACCTGGTCGTCGAGTTCCAGACGGCCAGCGGCCCGTTCCGGGCAGTCAACGGCGTGTCGATGAAGGTGCACGAGGGGGAGGTTCTCGCCATCGTCGGCGAGTCCGGTTCGGGCAAGTCGGTGTCGATGCTGGCAGCGATGGGCCTGCTGCCCTGGACGGCCAACGTCACGGCCGACAAGCTGACCTTCAATGGCCGCGACCTGCTGTCGATGCCACCAGCCGAACGGCGCCAGATCATCGGCAAGGACATTGCCATGATCTTCCAGGAGCCCGTGGCGAGCCTCAATCCGTGCTTCACCGTCGGCTTCCAGATCGAGGAAGTGCTGCGTGTGCATCTGGGCCTCGACAAGGCCGCGCGCCGCAAGCGCGCGATCGAACTGTTCGATGCTGTCGGCATTCCCGACCCGGCCGAGCGTCTCGGCTCCTATCCGCACCAGATGTCGGGCGGCCAGTGTCAGCGCGTGATGATCGCGATCGCGATTGCCTGCAATCCGAAGCTGCTTATCGCCGACGAGCCGACCACGGCTCTCGACGTGACGATCCAGAAGCAGATCCTCGACCTGCTGATGAAGCTGCAGGCCGACCATGGCATGGGCCTTATCATGATCACCCACAACATGGGCGTCGTGGCCGAGACTGCCGACCGCGTGGTCGTGCAGTACAAGGGCCGCAAGATGGAAGAAGCCGACGTGCTGACGCTGTTCGAGAATCCGAAGAGCAACTACACGCGCGCTCTGCTCGCCGCCTTGCCTGACAACGCGACCGGCGACCGTCTGCCGACGATCTCCGAGCTGTTTGTCGACGACCAGATGGAAGGGGCAGCACGATGAGCGTCATTCTCGAAGCACGCAACATCGTGCGCGACTATCATGTGCCGGGCAGCCTGCTGAAAAAGGCCAAGACCGTGCACGCGGTCAAGGGCGTGAGCTTCAGCGTCGAGCAGGGCAAGACGCTTGCCATCGTCGGCGAAAGCGGCTGCGGCAAGTCCACGCTCGGCCGCATCCTGACGCTGATCGACCCGGCGACGTCGGGCGACCTGCTGATCGAAGGCAAGAAGATCGACATCGCCAAGGGCGACATGACGGCGGAGATGCGCCGCAAGGTGCAGATCGTCTTCCAGAACCCCTATGGCTCGCTCAACCCGCGCCAGAAGATCGGCGACATTCTCACCGAACCGCTGGTCATCAACACCAACACCCCTGCCGACGAACGTCGCGACCGGGCGATGACGCTGTTGAAGAAGGTTGGCCTCGAGGAGAAGCACTACAACCGCTACCCGCACATGTTTTCGGGCGGCCAGCGCCAGCGCATCGCCATCGCGCGCGCGCTGATGCTGAACCCGAAGCTTCTGGTACTGGACGAGCCGGTCTCGGCGCTCGACCTGTCGGTGCAGGCACAGGTGCTGAACCTGCTTGCCGACCTGCAGGACGAGTTCAAGCTGACCTACGTCTTCATCAGCCACGACCTCAGCGTCGTGCGTTACATCGCCGACGATGTGATGGTGATGTATTTCGGCGAGGCGGTCGAATATGGCAGCCGCGACGAGGTGTTTGCCGATCCCAAGCACAGTTACACCAAGACCCTGTTTGCCGCGACGCCGCGCGCCGATGTCGAAAGCATCCGCGCCCGCCTCGCCAGGAAGAAGGCTGCCTGACGGCACCCATCTTCCACTGACGGCTTGATGCATCGGCCCGGAGATCGATTTCGATTTCCGGGCCGATGCATTTTCAGCGGCGCGTGACGCGCTGTTGTTTGCACAATGAGCACAATGTTTTGGGCCACGGCCCCAAAACGCCAATTTCGTCTCTCGCAAAAGCTCTGGCGCCGATCATAATCCGCGGCATCGATTTGAAGGATCGGCCCTGATGCCGGGCCTGATGCATGGAGGCGGATATGGCGGGTTTTGATATTTCCAGGCGCAAGCTTTTGGCGGGGTCGGCGTTTCTCCTGGCCTCGACGGCCCTGCCGTCGATCGGCTGGAGCCAAGCGAAAAAGGGTGGACGGCTGGTTGTCGCCGCCGATTCCGAGCCGCGTAACCTCAATCCGGCCATCGTTGCCTCCAACGGCGTGTTCTTCGTGTCGAGCAAGGTGATCGAACCGCTTGCAGAAGCCTCGTTCGACGGCGAGGGCGGGCTCGCGCCACGGCTGGCGACGAGTTGGGAAGGCTCCGTGGACGGCCTGTCGGTAACCTTCAAGCTGCGCGAGGGTGTGACCTGGCACGACGGCAAGCCGTTCACCTCGGCCGACGTGGCGTTCTCGGCGCTCAACATATGGAAGCCGTTGCAGAATCTCGGTCGCGTCGTGTTCAAGAACCTGGAGGCGGTCGAGACGCCTGATGCGCACACGGCCGTCTTCAAGTTCTCCAAGCCGACGCCGCTGCAACTGATCCGCAACGCGCTGCCGGCGCTGACGTCGGTGGTGCCAAAGCACATCTACGAAGGCAGCGATATCGCCGCGAACCCCGCCAACAACGCGCCTGTCGGCACGGGCCCGTTCACGTTCGCCGAGCACAAGCCGGGAGAATATTACCGGCTCGCTCGCAACGACAAATATTGGGGCGAGAACGAGCCCGCGCTCGACGAGATCATCTATCGTGTGCTGCCCGACCGGGCAGCGGCGGCCGGCGCGCTGGAGGCCGAAGAGATCCAGCTCGCGGCCTTCTCGGCCGTGCCCTTGGCCGACCTCGAACGCATCTCCAAGGTGCCTGGCATCAAGGTGATATCAGAAGGCTATGAAGCGCTGACTTACCAACTGGTGGTCGAGATCAATCATCGCCGCAAGGAACTGGCAGACCTCAAGGTGCGCCAGGCGATCGCGCATACCATCGACAGGGACTTCGTCGTCAAGACGGTGTTCTTGGGTTACGCCAAGCCGGCGACCGGCATCGTGCCGCAGAATGACAAGCAGTTCTACACGCCCGACGTTGCGACCTACGGCTTCGACGTCGCCAAGGCAAATGCACTGCTGGACGAAGCCGGTTACGCCAGGAAGGACGACGGCAAGCGTTTTGCCCTGAAGCTTCTGCCGGCGCCCTATTTCAACGAGACCAAACAGTTTGGCGATTATCTGCGCCAGGCGCTGGCCGCAGTCGGCATCGAAGCCGAGATCGTCAACAATGACTCGGCCGCGCATCAGAAAGCCGTCTACACCGACCATGCCTTCGACATCGCCATTGCGCCGCCGGTGTTCCGCGGCGACCCGGCGATCTCGACCACCATCCTGGTACAGTCGGGTATCCCCGACGGCGTGCCGTTCTCCAACCAGGGCGGCTACAAGAACGACGAGCTCGACGCGCTGATCGCCAAGGCGGCGGAGACGCTGGATCCCGCGGCGCGCATCGAGCTCTACAAGGAGTTCCAGAAGAAGGTGGCGGCCGATCTGCCGCTGATCAACGTCGCCGAATGGGGCTTCATCACGGTGGCGCGTGACACGGTCAAGAACGTGTCGAATAACCCGCGCTGGGCGGTTTCGAACTGGGCGGACACCTATGTCGAAACGTGACATCATCGCCTGAGCTGGGATGATGATCCGTTACTGAGTATGCCTCTGGACGTAGCAGTGCCTGAACATGCCCTCAACCCTTACCTCTCCCCACAAGGGGGAGGGGGATTTGATGTCGTGCGCCCTCCATTTGCGCTCCCTTCGTTTGGGCTGCTCGCTTTGACAGAGGTGGTAGCGCCGGAATTCCCCTCCCCCTTTTGGGGAGGGGCTAGGGGTGGGGGTAACTGCCGTGCTCCGACAACCTCCACCCGCACTCGGCAACTCCTCCCCACAAGGGGAGGGTAGGCAGATGAACCGCGCCTGGCGCCTGCTGAAACGCCGGCTGGTCGGCAGCATTCCGGTGCTGCTGATCGTGGTCATAGGCTCGTTCCTGCTGCTCGAAGCCGCCCCCGGCGACGCGGTCGACGCCTATGTCGCTTCGGTCGGCGGCGATGCCGGCATGATCGAGGCGCTGCGGCAGAGCTGGGGGCTGGATGCCTCGCCGATGACGCGGCTTGTCGCCTATCTCTGGGCGCTGTTGCATCTCGATCTCGGCCATTCGGTCGCCTTCTCCCGGCCGGTGCTGGATGTCGTTCTGGAGCGGCTCCCGAACACGCTGCTCTTGATGGGGGCGGCAACCGCGTTGTCCTTCGCGCTTGGAACAGCGCTCGGCATCATAGCGGGGGCGCGGCCCGGCAGCGCCCGCGACCGCTTCCTGTCGATCGGCTCGCTGGCGCTCTACGCCGTGCCCGGCTTCTGGCTGGCGCTGGTGCTGACCATCGTCTTTTCGGTCGAGCTGCGCTGGCTGCCACTTTCGGGCATGGAGACCATTGCATCAGGCAAGACCGGCCATGCCCGGGCGCTCGACATCGCCTGGCACATGGTGCTGCCGGTAACGAGCCTCGGCCTGATCTATCTTGCGCTCTATCTCCGCATGATGCGGGCGGGCATGGCCGAGGTCTGGCGCATGGATTTTACCCTGGCGGCCCGTGCGCGCGGCATTCCGAGGCGGCGTATCGTGATGAGCCATGTCGCCCGCAACGCGCTGTTACCGCTGGTCACCATGCTGGGCCTGCAGTCGGCACAGATGCTGGGCGGCAGCGTGGTGATCGAAAGCGTGTTTTCGGTGCCGGGCCTCGGCCGGCTGGCGCAGGAGGCGGTGGGGTCGCGCGACACGCCGCTGCTGATCGGCATCATTCTCGTCAGCGCCGTGTTGGTGATCGTCATCAACTTGCTGGTCGACATCGCCTATGCCGCGCTCGACCCGCGCGTCGGCGCCAGCGAGGCGAACGCATGAATCTCGGTCGCCTGTTGCGTTTGCCTGAGGCCGTTGCCGGCTTCGCCATCCTCGGTCTGCTTGCCGCTATGGCGCTGGCCGCCCCGTTGCTGTTCCCCGGCGATCCGCTGGCGATTGCCGGTCAGCCGCTGCTGCGGCCTTTCCAGGATTGGGCGCTGCCGCTCGGCACCGACCGTCTCGGCCGCGACGTGCTGGCGGGGCTGTTCCATGGTGCCCGCACGTCGCTGGCCGTTGGGCTCGCCGCCGCCGCTGCCTCGATCCTCGTCGGCAGCATCGTCGGTACGGTGGCGGGCTTTGCTGGTGGGCTGGTCGACGAGGTGCTGATGCGCATCACCGACGCCTTCCAGACGGTTCCGGGCTTCCTGCTGTCGCTGGCGCTGGTCAGCGTTGTCGGGGCGTCGCTTACAGTGGTGGTGGTCGCGATTGCACTCAGTGCCTGGACCGGACCGGCACGCATTGCCCGTGCCGAAGTGCTGTCGATCCGCGAGCGCGACTTTGTCGCCTCGGCACGGGTCATCGGCATGAACCCGGTCGAGATCGCCTTCCGCGAGGTGCTGCCCAATGCGTTGCCGCCTGTACTGGCGCTGTCGTCGGTAATCGTGGCCGCCGCCATCCTGACCGAGGCAGCGCTGTCCTTCCTCGGTCTCGGCGACCCCAACCGCGTGACCTGGGGTGGCATGATCGCGGAGGGCAGGGCGGTGCTGCGTTCGGCGCCTTACCTTTCCGTCATCCCCGGCATCGCATTGGTGCTGGCGGTGCTCGGCGTCTACCTCGCCGGCGAGGGCGTGGTCGAAAGCTCGGCGGCTCGGGAGGGGCAGGCATGACGCGGCTGTTGTCCCTGCGCGGACTTGGCGTGCGCTACAGGGGCGCTGCTACGCCCGCACTTGAAGACGTCGACCTTGATCTCGCAGCCGGCGAAAGGCTGGCGATCATCGGCGAAAGCGGTTCGGGCAAGAGCACGCTGGCGCGTGCCGTGGCCGGGCTGTTGCCGCAAACGGCCACACTTCAAGGCACGCTCGCGTGGCCGGGGCTTGATCAGCCGGCGCGCAATGGCGGCGACATCGGTTTCGTCTTCCAGGACCCGGCGTCGAGCCTCGACCCGGTCATGTCGGTCGGTGATCAGGTGGCCGAAGTGGCGCATGCCAATCTCGGCCTGAATTGGCGCGCCGCGCGCCGCTTGGCGGTCGAGTTGCTCGACCGGGTGCAACTGCCGGAGCCGGCGGTACTTGCGCATTCTTATCCGCACCAGCTCTCTGGCGGGCAGAAGCAGCGCGTGGCGATTGCGGCCGCGATTGCTGCGCGGCCACGACTTTTGATCGCCGACGAGGCGACGAGCGCGCTCGACACCATCGTGCAGGCCGAGATCGTGGCGCTGATCCGCGAGTTGGTGACTGAGGACGGCATGGCGCTGATCTTCGTCAGCCACGACATCGCACTCGCCGCCAACCATGCCGACCGCATCGCTGTCTTCCGCCATGGCCGCATGGTCGAGATGGCTATGACGGCGGAGTTGGTATCTCGGCCGAAGACCAACTACAGCCGTGCGCTGCTTGCCGCGCATCTCGGGCTCGATGCCCATGCCGAGGCACGGATATGAGCGCCTTGCTGCAGGTCGAGGGGCTGTCGAAACGTTACCGGCGCGGCGACAGGGATTTCGCTGCACTCGACGGCGTATCGTTCGACATAACAACCGGCGAGACGTTGGCGCTGGTCGGTCCATCGGGCTCGGGCAAATCGACGATCGCGCGCATACTGCTGAGACTGGTCGAGCCTGATGCAGGCCAAATCCGCTTTGATGGCGAGGACCTGCTCGGCCTCCGCGGAGAAGCCCTTCGCGCCGTCAGGCCGAAGCTGCAGATGGTGTTCCAGGACCCGCTTGCAGCCTTCAATCCGCGCGCCACGGTGGCGCGGCTGATCGACGATCCGTTGCGCATCCACGGCTTGGCCGGTCGCGCGCAGCGGCCTCGGGCAATCGCAGCGCTGCTCGCGCGTGTCGGGCTTTCGCCCGAACTCGCCGGTCGCCGGGTGCATGAGATCTCGGGCGGCCAGCGCCAGCGCGTGGCGATTGCCCGGGCGATTTCGGCAAGGCCCCGGCTGATCGTGCTCGACGAAGCGGTGGCGGCACTCGACGTGCTGGTGCGCGGCGATATCCTGCGGCTACTCAGGGAACTGCAGGCCGAAGAGGGCATCGCATACCTCTTCATCTCGCATGATCTGGGCGCGGTGCGCGCCATCGCCCATCGCATCGCCATCATGGATGCAGGCCGCATCGTCGAGCAGGGCGCGGCGGCTGCGGTGATTGCAGCGCCGGCCTCCGTTACCGGTAGGGCGCTGGTGGCGGCGACGCCGGAGCTGCCTGTTATCAAGGAGACTGCCTCGTGACCGAACATGCCATACGGGCCGAAAAGCTCGCCGCCGAACTCGACTCTGCCTTCCGCAATCGAGCCGACCTCTATCGGTTGATGCTCGCGGAACTGTCGGCCGAGCTTGGTGAGGCGAAGGCCGAGGAGCTGCTGGTGCGGGCGATCGAAAAGCGCGGCCGGGAAGTGGCGGAAGTTGCCTTTGCCCGGTTCGGTCCCAACGATGCCCGCGCCATCGGCGAGGCCTTTCTCGCCGTCAGCCCTGATGGCGGGCGCATGTATCCGACCGACGTCGAGCGCAGCGACACCCACATCGCCTTTAAGGTCAAGCGCTGCCCACTGAAGGACGCCTGGGTGGGGGCGGGCGTAGGCGACGGCACGCTGACGACGCTGTGCCGGATTGCCAGTGCGTTCGACCGCGGCCTGTTCGAGGCGACGGGCGTGCGTTTCGACAACGTCACCTGGACGCCCGGCCACGGCAACGGCTGCTGCCACATCTGTCTGACCGACCGCGACGCCTGAGATCATCTTTCGATGTCTGGGGGCGCTCGCCTGCGTGCAGAGTGGCCGGGCCTGCAACCGCGATGGACTTAGGCCGCTTGCTCGTGCGACGATTCCCTCGGTCGCGTTGAGTCGCGTCCGGCAGAAACGAGGAAATGCGATGTACAAATTCGAGGTCTACAAGGACAAGGGCGGCGAATTCCGGTTCCGCTTCAGGGCGTCCAACGGCGAAGTGATGTTCAGTTCGGAAGGCTATTCGGCCAAGGCATCGGCGCTGAAGGCAATCGAGTCGATCAAGAAGAATACGCCGGCTGCAACGGTGGAAGACCAGACCACGGCGGTCGCCTGATTGCATTTCCGGGGCGGGCCGCCTGCCGGCCCGCCGCCAGTTCCTGATTGGGCATGATCTTGTCCGACACCGGTGACCACTTTTCGGGATCGTGCCCTGCTCGTCGTTGAAACTGCGCATCGCGACCAGACGCGATCCGGCCGATGCGCCTGAACCTGGAGGGATCCCATGGGTATCGAAAGCCTGATCATCTTCCTGATTATCGGCGCCGTCGCCGGCTGGCTCGCCGGCCAACTGGTCAAGGGTTATGGCTTCGGCCTGATCGGCAATGTCGTTGTCGGCATTGTCGGCGCGCTCATCGCCGGCTGGCTGTTCCCTGCACTCGGCATCAGCCTGGGCTCGGGCATCATCGCAGCCATCATCCATGCCACCATAGGCGCCGTGATCTTGCTCGTACTGCTGAGGCTGGTGAAGCAAGCCTAGCTGTACGGCGAACGACAAAAACCCCGGCACAGGCCGGGGTTTTTCTTTAGTGCCGAGACACATGGCGTTGGCATCGACAACCGTGAAGGGCTATCCCGCCGGCACGGCCTCGGCTGTCGATGCAACATCTTTCCTGTCCTGATCGAACTGGGCAGCTCCGGTCAGCGGACCGAGCCAGTGCTCGCGCCGCTTGACCCAGAGTTCGTAGCTTGGCGCGAGGTCGGTTGGGACCTCGTCCAGGCTGCCGATCGGAACTTCCGCTTCGCCTGCGCTTAGCCACGCAACGCGGCCGCCGCAGGTCGTGCAGAAGCTGCGGGCGGTATAGGTGCTGGTGTAGCCGGTCTCCTGCTTGAAGGCTTCGATGGGCCACACGGCGTAAGCCGCATAGGGTGCGCCGCTGCTCTTTCGGCAGTCGGCGCAGTGGCAGATGCCGACGCGAAGCGGATTGCCGCAGACGCGAAAGGTGACACCGCGGCAAAGACAGCTTCCGGTTCGGACTTGCACTGCAGCAGGGTCCTGCATGGCCGGCCTCCCTTCGTGCGTAGAAACGTCGTGATCTGGCTGTTCGTTCCCGCTTGTGGTGAGAGGCCTGATGTTACTCGGGATAAGCACCCTGTTGGCGAACTGCTAGCTGCGAACGGGAAACTCGATCCGAACCTTGAGGCCGGGGCGGTTGTCGTCGAGCGTGAGTGCGGCACCGTGCAGGTCGGCGACGGCGCGCACCAGTGCCAGCCCCAGGCCGCTGCCCGGCGTGGTGCGGCTTTTCTCGGTGCGGTAGAGGCGCTGGAATACCTTGTCGCGTTCGGCCGGCGGAATGCCCGGGCCGTTGTCGCTGATTTCGGTGACGACAAGATTGCCGAGATTGGCGGCCGAAATGGCGATCCGCGTTCCCTCCGGGCAGTGGCGGATCGCGTTCTCGATCAGATTTGCGAACATCTGGACAAGGAGCTCGCGGTCGCCCGCTATCGCATGGAGATTCGACAGGCTGCCCTTGACCACAAGCGACTTGCGGTCGTCGTCGGCGACGTCGGCGTAGATTTCGGCCATCGAGCCCACAACCTCGCCGAGGTCGATTGCGGCGAAACGCGATTTGCGGGCTCCCGCCTCGATCTGGGCGATGCGCAGGAGAGCATCGAAGGTCTCGTTGATGCGGTCGCTCTCCACCCGGGCCTCGGCAAGTTCGTCGGTGACCGGCTTGCCCTTGTCGTTCTTGCCGATCGCCGTATCGATGGTCATCTTGAGACGGTTGAGCGGTGTCTTGAGATCGTGGGCGATGTCGCTGCTGACCTGCCGCATGCCCTCGACAAGTGCTGCCAGTCGTTCCAGCGCGCTGTTGACCTGAGACGAGACGGCATCGATGTCGTCGCCATTGCCGGTGAGCGGGATGCGCGCGCCGAGCTTGCCGTTGGAGACGTCGACCATGGTATCGGCGATGCTGTCGAGGCGCTTGCGGATGCGCGCCGCAAGCATGGCGCTGAGCGCAAAGGCAGTTACCGTGACGATAGCCAGCGCCCAGCCCATGCTCTTGAGCGCGATCAGCGCCAGCCGGTCGGTTTCGGCGAGGCTGAGGCCGATCGACAGCCAGTTGTCGTTCACCTTGCCCGAGACGACGCGGTAGTTGGCATTGCCGTCGACCCCGGCGTCTTCAGCCGAGAGCAGCGACAGTCCGCTTGAGGTCGGCGGCTTGGAGAAGTTGCCGGCAAGGCGCCGTCCGGACGGATCGAGCAGGACGAAGATGCGGTCCTCGCGCTTGCTGAGGCGCGAATAGGTGTCGACCGCGGCGACGATATCCTCGAGCTCGCGGTCGGTATCGGTGGCGGCGACGATGGCCCAGATCTCGCGTGCCGACTTGTCGAGTTCGGCCGTAAGTTCGGCCCGCATCAACTGATAGGCGACGAAGCCCATGGCCAAAAATGCGCTGACGAAAAGCGTGCCGAAGCCCAGCGCGAGGCGGAACGGCGTGCTGCGGAACAGGCTAGTGCGGAGCATGCAGGCTGTAGCCCGTATTGCGCACCGTATGCAGGAGCGGCGTGTCGAACGGGCGGTCGATCTTGGCGCGAAGCCGGCTCATATGCGTTTCGACGACACTGGTCTTGGGGTCGAAATGCAGGTCCCAGACGCGTTCGAGCAGCATGGTGCGGGTCAGCACCCTGCCTTCGTTGCGCATCAATATCTCGAGCAGGGTGAATTCGCGCGGCTGCAGGTCTATGGGCTGGCCGCGCCTGGTCACGCGTCGCTTGACGAGATCGAGCTCGAGGTCGGCAACCGCAAGCACCGTCTTCTGGTCCTGGACCGGGGGACGTCGCGACAGCGCATTGACCCGCGCCAGAAGCTCGGAGAAGGCGAAGGGCTTGACCAGATAGTCGTCGCCGCCGGCTTCCAGGCCTTCGACCCGGTCGTCGACACCACCTATGGAAGTGAGGAACAGCACCGGCGTCTTGACGTTCGCCGCCCTGAGCGCCTTGACTACCGACAGGCCGTCGAGATTGGGCACCATGCGGTCCATGACCAGAACGTCGTAGGATGTCCGCATTGCCTGGAACAGTGCGTCCTGTCCGTCGACGATGACGTCGCAGACATGTCCGGCCTCGGAAAAACCCCTCGCTGTGTAATCCGCGGTCTTGTTGTCGTCCTCAACGACAAGAATGCGCATGCTGCCTCGCCCCGTTGCGCGTTGCCTCGGCGCCGTTTCCGGCCGGCCGGTTGCCATGTGCCTTAATACCACTTCGTGGTCATTCCGTGGAGGTGGGGGTGGGAGAGATGCGAGCCGTGGAAGTGTGGGGCGCTGCGGGCGAGGGCACCAGTATGCGGCGCAGGGTCGTGTCCCTGAGCACGAAGTGGTGGAACAGTGCTGCCGCAGCGTGGATGCCGATGAAGGCGATGAACACCGGCTTGGCAAGCGCGTGCACATCACCCATCCAGTCCCACAAATAATAGGCGAGCAGGCCGGTGATGGGTGTAGCAAACAAGAGCCCGTAGAAGGCCCAGTGCATCGCCTTCGCCGCCAGTGCCATCCAACTGGGCGTTGCCGGATCGGGCACGGGTGTTCCCGACGTGGCGCGCAGGCCGAGCCGGAGAAGGGCAAGCACGAGGATTGAAAGGCCGATCCAGTAGTGGACTGTAGCAAGGGTCTGGTCGGCGGGCGAGGGCTGGCCGCCATCGGCAAGCGCGTCGACGGTCGCCGTCATGCTTTCGCCTGCCAGAAGCTGGAACACCACCAATGTGGCGATGAGCCAGTGCAGGGCGATCTGAAGTTTCGAGTAGCTGGTCGCCGAAGTGGCCATCTGCGGGCATCCTTGTTGCGAGTGGGGGCTTTTGCCGGCGGGCATCGCTCCGCCGGCGAGATTTTGAACCGTGACGGCTTCAATCCGCGGCCGTTTCGCCTGGCAATGTTGCGGCCCGGCTGGCCTGGGTCACCGTCATGAACAGGATCAGCGCTGCGATGCCGGCGAGGAAGATGAAGCTGGTGGTGGTGGCGCCGAACCCGAGGCCGCCATATTGCGCGGGCTGCGAGAACAGGTCGCCGAACGAGGCGCCAAGCGGCCTGGTCAGGATGTAGGCCAGCCAGAAGGCAAGGATGCCATTGAGGTTGAGCGCATAGTAGGCAAACGCGATTGCGGCGATGATCGAGCCGAAGATGACACCGGTCTCAAGATAGCCGAGGCCGAGGCCTTCGGCGGTAAGGTCGCCGGCCGCCGTGCCAAGCGCGAAGGTGAACAGCACCGCGAGCCAGTAGAACGTCTCGCGCCGCATAGTGGTGATCGAGTGGATCGAGAGCGTCCTCTCGAACGCGTACCAGAGCGCGAATGTGGCGGCGAGCACGACCGAGAAGAACAGCGTCGACGCTTCCAGGCTGACGCCGAAATTGTCGACGAGGTTGTCGGTTACCAGTGTGCCGACGACGCTTATCAAGACGACCGTCACCCAGTAAATCCAGGGAATGTAGCGAATCTGGGCGAACTGCAGGGCAAGCGCCACAATCAGAAGCCCGCTCAGAAGCCATGAGGTCGTCGCCAGTCCGAGATCGAGGTCCAGGTTCATGTAGTCGGCGGCGGTTTCACCGACGGTGACTGCCAGGAGCTTGATCAACCAGAAGTCAAAGGTGACTGCGGGGACCTTATTCTGCGTCTGCCCACGGTTAAACAGCGTCATCATGACGTTCTCTTCCTTGTTGCAGGGACTGTCTCGGGAGAGGCCTGGTGACCACGCGCTGGAGCGCCGCGCATCCTGCGGAACGCACAAAAGACGCTCCAGCGTGTTGAAGCAGCGTCCTTCTGGACGCGTGGCGCTCTAGGCGCCCAGCACCTTCAGGGCCTGTTCGAAGAACGCGTCGGCGCCGGCGTCGTCGTCGGCCTTGCAGCGTTCGAGGCCCTTGCCCTTGAGCTCGGCGGCCTTGGCCTTTTCGGCGTCGCCGACCTTGGTGGCCTTCAGTGCGGCGTTGACGTCGCCCATCATTTTCTCGCAGGGAACCGGACCGGCCGCGTGGGCGAGGCCGGAGAGCGAAGCGAAGGTGGTTGCGATTGCAAAGGCTGTGACAGCAAGGGTTTTCGTCATATCCATCATCCCGTTGGATGCCGGAAGATCCGGCGGCTCTTCAGACGTGCGGATGGTCGACTCATGTGGACCAGTCCGGCGCCGAAATGTCTAAGGGGCCGAAGTCTACTGGTCCTGTCTGACGGCTTACGGTTTCGTAAGAAACAACGATGGCAGCCAAGATAGTCGACCTTACGAAACGGTATGGTGGCGGCGATGTCGCGGTAATGACGCGATGCGAGGTTTGGCTGGGCGGTGGCCGCTGTCGCGGACGGGTGGTTTCGATCTGGGTGGGACCGCGATCCTCTCGGACATCCCGTCATGAAGCGACGGCGGCCTGCCCGCTTTCGGCACGCATCGCAAAGAATGTCGGCGCAGGCGGGACCGGTCAGTCGGCCGGCGCCCAGTCGAACTCCAGCTCTTCACGAAACGCAAAGCGTGCGATGTGGTCGGCGACCACCTGCTCGAGACGCAAAAGGTCGCCGGCCTCGACCTCGACGGTCAGCGCGCTGTCGTCCGCCGTCATATGCACGATGCGGCCCTCGCCGAGATCGATCTGGCCGCGAACGGACGAGAATTCCACCGCGAACTTGTGGCTCCAGTGTTTGCACAGTTGCTGCAGGTAGCGGCTGGCGTGCTCGGTGGAAACGACGGCGATCGACTTGGGCATGAGAGCTCCTTTCGGGTCCGGCGCGACTGACATCGCCACCGAAACTGGAGCGCAAGCATGGCGGAAGCGGGACCGGGCGGCAAGCGTGGGGAGAGCAGCGTCGAGACGACGTTGAAGCGCATCCGCTCCGCGCCCGGCAATTTGCCAACTCGAATTGTTGATTGTGAAGCCGATCGGCTTTGCGCAGGCGAACCGCTTGCCGCTGCGTGCAAGCGGGCCGCCCGATGTCGCGTCGCGGGAGGACAGGGGCGGGGTCGACGCAACACTCAGAGACTCGATTTGCGGATTTGCGCCGGCCGGATGCACCCGCCACATGTCACGATTGTCCGCCCGCCGAACGAGCGGGTCAATTAGCTCGATGGATTGGGCAGGGCAGGCGGCGCTAGACCGTGCCTACTTCGGCGTAATGCCCGAAGTCGGCATAGTGCTGGGTTGAATCCGCCTCGGCCTGGGCTTTGTAGGCGCGTGGCTCTCCGGTCCATTCGCCCTCGAAAATGCCCAACTCCTTACATTTCCAGCAATACGCCTGATATTGCGATCCAGCCGGCGGTGGCGGTGGTTGATAGGCCGGCTCACCACCGGAAACCGGAGCCGACTCCTCGGTCCAATCGTCACCCATCGTCTGTGCACCATCCGGCACAGCATGATCTGTGAGCATCTCGGGGATTTTCGGCCTGTATGCCATTGCACCATCTCCCTGTGGTACCGGCCGGACAATAGCGCGATCGGGGACCGGTTTCCAGCAAAGGGGCAGTCTGGCACCGGCGGAGAACACTGAGAACAAACGCCGGCGCAAGGCGCTACGGAACAGTATCGATTGTCGGCCGAATGGTGGTGGGTAGCCACGCCTGCAAGCCGCAGCTTGCGTCGGCTATTCAAGGCTCTTCGGCAGCGGCAGGCTTGAGCAATTTTGATGCATGTCCCGGGCCAGCTGCTTTCGCTTTTTCGCCTGATGTTCTTTGCCCGCCAGCGCGATGCCCAGACCGTAGGGCCCGCCGAGCATGCCAGCCGAGAAGCTCAAGGTCTGCTTTTCCCCGGCCTCGTAGTCGCGGGCGGCAGCACGGATTTTCACGCATTCCGCCGACCGCCATTTCGGATCTTGCGGAGACAGCGAAGCGGCATACTCGGAGGGCTGCGGTGTCGAGCATGCCGCTAGCGCAACGGGCATCAACACGGCCAGGAACCTTGTCTTCATATCTCACACGCTCCTCTAGGGCGATCCAGCGCACCCCGACTGTCGGGTTCACCCCTGATTAATGTAATGTCAACCCATGTGGGTCCAGGTGCGAGCAGACGGGTGCCGTTCGGCCCTCCGTTTCACCCGCGCCGGCCATTGAGGCGACAATTCTGGGTCGCGGCTCTCGCCGCCGTCCGCTCACCCGGTCATGAATGTGCCCAGGGCGTGCCGATCGGCGGTGTGTCGTGATGTTCGCAGGGCGATCACGATCAGCCTGGGCACGCTTCATCCTGACAGCGCCCAGCACATCCGGACCGCAGCCTTGGCTCCGCGACCAATGACACGTCCAGCGTGGAGCTTCGCAAGCTTCTAATTTTCTTGAGAGATTTTGGTGCCGCTTAGGTGACTCGAACACCTGACCCCATCATTACGAATGATGTGCTCTACCAACTGAGCTAAAGCGGCTTCCAGGCAGCGCAACCCTTTTGGCCGCGCGACGATGTGTGCCTGATAACTTCAAAGCGCCGCGATTGCAAGACGCCTTCTGAGCCTTTTGTCAGACGGCGTAAACGCGCGGCCCGTCTCGATTTGGCATTGTGCTCGGCGGGCCAGAATATGCTCCTGATGGAGCCCTGGCCATGACGGGCAGGGCGCCGCAATCCGTCGCTTATCAGGCCATTCGGCTGTCGGTTCAGGCCGTCAGTCTGGCCTTGGCTTCGGCATACTCCCGGGCCAGACGGTCGACCAGCTCGGTCACCGGCACCACCTTGTCGACGACGCCAATGCCCTGGCCGCAGCCCCAGATATCCTTCCAGGCCTTGTATTTGGCCGCTTCCTCGAAATCCATCTTGGAAGGGTCGGCGACGGCGAGGTTGTCGGGGTCCATGCCCGAGGCGCGGACCGAGCCCTTGAGATAATTGCCGTGGATGCCGGTGAAGAGATTGGAGTAGACGATGTCGGCCGCCTTGGATTCGACGATCATCTGCTTGTAGGCGTCGGCGGCGCGGGCCTCCTCGGTGGCGATGAAGGGCGAGCCGATATAGGCGAGATCGGCGCCCATGGCCTGGGCAGCGAGCACTGCACCGCCATTGGCGATGGCGCCTGACAGCAGCAGCGGGCCGTCGAACCACTGCCGGATTTCCTGGATCAGGGCAAAGGGTGACAGCGTGCCGGCATGGCCGCCGGCGCCGGCCGCGACCGCGATCAGGCCATCGGCGCCCATCTTGATCGCCTTGCGGGCGTGGCGGTCGTGGATGATGTCGTGCAGCACGATGCCGCCATAGGAATGGACGGCCTGGTTGACTTCCTCGACAGCGCCCAGCGACGAGATGACGATCGGCACCTTGTATTTCACGCACAGGCGCAGATCGTGTTCGAGCCGGGTGTTGGAGCGGTGGACGATCTGGTTGACGGCGAAGGGCGCTGCCGGCCGGTCCGGATTGGCAGCATCGTGAGCGGCAAGGTCTTCCGTCACCATGGCCAGCCATTCGTCGAGCTGCGCCTCGGGGCGGGCGTTGAGTGCGGGGAAGGAGCCGACGATGCCGGCCTTGCATTGCGCCAGCACAAGCGGCGGGTGCGATATGATGAACAGGGGCGCGCCGACAACGGGAACGCGCAGCTTCTTCTTGAGGATGTCAGGCAATGCCACGTGTCGCTCCCGTCATTTTGACGTTTCCGTAAACGTCACTTCTATACCAGATCGTGCCGGGGCGGCAATGCGCCGGTTCGCGCCGACGGTGACGGGGCGAACAGGAGGCTCACGGGCAATGCCGGAACACTAGGGGAATGCTCGGCGGCATCCGGATTGGCATCATCTGTGGCATCCCCGTTAGCATCCCCATTGGCATCATTGTATTCAGTTTCGCGACAAAACGCCTGCACCGCCGTTGATTGATGCCGTCTGTGTCGCTAACCATCGGCGAAACAGGCGCCGCGCAGAGGGACTTCGGTTGGATTCGATCGAAAAGGCGATCCGGAACGCTTTCGAAAAGGGCGATCCCGAGAACCGCGAATATCGCGAGAAGGTGTACCGCGCGGCCTTTGCCGCGCTGGATCGTGCGCTCAAGGCCAATCCGGCCATGACGGTCGAGGTGGCGATCAACCGCCGCAGGGGACTGCAGGCGAAGATCGCCGAGATCGAATCGGAGTTCCAGCCGGCCGCGCCCGCAGCACCCGAAATGCCGGTCGCACCGCCGCATGTGGCCCCTGACGTCGCAGTGAATGGCAATGGCGGTCGGGCTCCCAGCATTTCGATCGGCGGCAATGGCGGCCGGGTGACGCCAGTCGTTCCCGACATCATGCCGGATGCGCCGATGCCGCCGCCGGCGAAACCCATGGAAAAGTTGAGCCGGCGCGAACGCCGCAAGGCTGATCGCGAGGCCCGTCGTGCCGAGCGGCGCAGACCGTTTGCAGCGATGTTCTTTGCCGTGACGGTGCTGGCCATGGCCGCGATCGGTGTCTGGTGGGGGGTGCAGACCGACCTGTTCAAGTCGGCCGCAGAGCGTGACACGTCGGTGCACAATCGGCCCAAGCAGCTAGAGAGCGAAGATTTTTCGCCGAACGCCGGCAGCGTCGGCCCGGCGAAGCCCGGCGATGTCGACGCGTCGCGCAACTGGATCACCGTCTTCTCGCCTGCTGACGCGGCCGACGTGAGCGCCCCCAACGGCACCACTGCGGCAGTGACCAAGGACGACACCGGCAGCTTCCTGCGCATCAGTTCGGGCACGACAGGCTCGGCCATAAGCTTCGATATCGGCCAGGGCGTTCTCGAAAAGATCGCCGGCAAGCATGCGGTGTTCGACATCGTCGCCCGCGCCGAGGACGGCAAGGAAACCCAGATGGCTGTCGCCTGCAATTTCGGCGAGCTCGGCGACTGTGGCCGCAAGCGCTATCTCGTTGGCTACGAGCGTGGCGAATACCTGTTCGAGATGGACGTGCCCGACAAGCAGCCGGGCGCTGGCGGCTCGATCGCCATCAACGCCGACATCGACAAGGAAGGCAAGGCCGTCGACATCTACGAGATCAGGGTCTCGGTCACCGAATAGGCTTGCTGCGCGACTCAGTCGAGCAGCGCTTGCAGCGTCTCGATGCGGTCGGCTTCGGCCGGCGGCTTGTCCCAGCGCAGGCGCGATATGCGCGGAAACCGCATGGCGACGCCCGATTTGTGGCGCGTCGAGCGGTTGAGGCCCTCGAAGGCGACTTCCAGCACCAGCCCGTTCAACCTGTCGGCGCGCACCGAACGCACCGGCCCGAAGCGCTCGACGGTGTTGTCGCGGACATATTTGTCGATCTGTTTGAGTTCCTCGTCGGTGAAGCCGAAATAGGCCTTTCCCACCGGTACCAGCTCTTCCGCTCCTTCCGCGCCCGACCAGACGCCGAATGTGTAGTCGGAATAAAAGCTCGAGCGCTTGCCATGGCCACGCTGGGCATACATCAGCACGGCGTCGACCGTGTGCGGATCGCGCTTCCATTTGAACCACGGGCCCTTGGGGCGGCCGGCGAGATAGGGCGAATCCAGCCGCTTGAGCATGACGCCTTCGATGATCGGATGCGGCGGTTCGCGCCGCATCGCCTCCAACTGATCCCAGCTGTCGAAGGCGACCAGCGGCGACAGGTCGAAGCGGTCGGGGTCGAGCGCGGCGATGAAGGCTTCGAGGCGCTCACGGCGCGTCGTAAAGGGCAGCTCGCGCAGGTCTTCGCCATTGAGCTGCAACAGGTCGTAGCAGCGCACGAAGGCGGGATAGCGGTCCTGCATCTTGACTGACACGGTCTTGCGGTTGAGCCGCTGCTGCAGGTCGGAGAAGGTGCCGGTCGCTTGGCGCGGCACACCGACCAGCAGCTCGCCGTCGAGGGCGGCATCGAAATCCATCGCCGCCACCACGTCGGGAAAGGCACCGGAAACATCGTCGCCGGTGCGCGAGTAGAGCCGGCGGATACCGCCCTCCGACACCGCCTGGACGCGGATACCGTCCCATTTCCACTCGGCGGCATAATCGGTGGGGGCGAGTTTTTCCAGGTCGCCGTCACTGACTGGGTTGGACAGCATGACCGGCCGGAACAGCGCCTTTGCCACCTTCTCGGGTTTTGGTGCCGCGCCTTCCAGCCAGGCGAACAGGCCGGTGTAAGGTGACGTCAGGCCATGCCACAGCTCCTCGATCTCGGCGACGTCGACGGAGCCGAGGTCGGCCAGCGCCTGCTTGGCGAGGCGCGCTGAGACGCCGATACGCAACCCGCCGGTGACGAGCTTGATGATGGCGAAACGGGCCGAGGTCCCGGCCTGGTCGAGCAGCCGGGCAAGCACTGCCGGGCCGTCTGAGCGGCTGGCGGATTGCAGTTTTTGCACGACCTCGGCGAGCGTGATGTCGTGGTTGGGCCGGGTTTCGGGTGCCTCAGGCCAGACCAGTGATACCGTCTCGGCAAGGTCGCCGACATAATCGTAGGAATAGCCGAACAGCACAGGGTCCATGCGTTCGGAGACAAGCTGGCGCAGCATTGCCGGCTTGACCGAGGCAATGTCGAGCTCGCCGGTAAGGGCGGCAAGGGCCAGTCCGCGGTCGGGGTCTTCGACGGTGCGGAAATAGTCGGTGAGCAGCTTCAGCTTGCCGTTGCGGGACGGCGTCAGCACGAGGCGGTCGAGGAGTTCGGCGAAGCGGTTCATGGGGTGAAGGCTCGCCTTGAGGCGCGAGCTTCGTCCCACCCCCCTCTGGTCTGCCGGCCATCTCCCCCGCAAGGGGGGAGATCAGTCTCGTCGCCGGCGGCGCTCGTCTTGCGACGCTGCAGCGAAAAAACTTGCAACGCCGGTGATTGGCTGGTCGGGCGATGACAGCGTGATCTCCCCCCTTGTGGGGGAGATGGCCGGCAGGCCAGAGGGGGACGCTGTCCCGCGATGTCTTCCGTTTGGCCGCTTCCTACAATTCGAGCAACCCAGCCGGGCGCGACAGGCCAGGGGCGTGGAGGCAGAGGCGCAAGCTTGTCCACCATCAATCTCCCTCATCCTCATACCCGACCAGATGCAGTGGCCGTGCCGCGATCCCGTTGAGTTCGCACCAGCGCACCAGTGCTTCCTCGCGGCCATGGGTGACCCAGACCTCGCCGGCGCCCGTTTCGGTGATGGTGGCGGTCAGCTCGTCCCAGTCGGAGTGGTCGGAGATAACGAGCGGCAGTTCGACGCCGCCTTGCTTGGCGCGCTGGCGGATGCGCATCCAGCCGGATGCGAAGGCGGCGAGCGGATCGGGGAAGCGGCGGGACCAGCGGTCGGCGAAAGTAGACGAGGGCGCGACGACGATGGCGCCGGCGAAATCGGCCTTGACAGCGTCTTCGACGGTTGCCGGTCGGAGGTCGCCGAGGTCGACACCCTGGCTCTGGTAATATTCGCTGAGCCTGGTCATTGCCCCGTGGATGTAGATCGGCTTGTCGTAGCCCTGGTCGCGCAACAGCCTGATCACGCGCTGCGCCTTGCCGAGCGCATAGGCGCCGACGAGATGGGCGCGTTCGGGAGACTGCTTGGTGGACCTCAGAAGCTTGCCGATCTCGTCGGAGGCGTCAGGATGGCGGAAGACGGGCAGGGCGAAGGTCGCCTCCGTGATGAACACGTCGCAGGGCACGACCTCGAAGGCAGCACAGGTCGGGTCCTTGGCGCGCTTGTAGTCGCCTGACGCGACGATGCGCATGCCGTTGCGCTCGACCGAAATCTGGGCCGAGCCGAGCACGTGGCCAGCCGGGTGGAACGATACGGTGACGTCGCCGAGCCTGATCTTCTCGCCCAGCGGCATCGCCTGGCTGGCGCCGGCAAAATCCGGTCCGCAACGGATCGCCATAATGTCGAGCGTCTCGCGCGTCGCGAGCACCTTGGCGTGACCCGGGCGGGCATGGTCGGAATGGCCGTGGGTGATAAGCGCGCGGTCGACCGGCCGCACCGGGTCGATGTAGAAATCGCCCGGCGAGCAGTAGAGCCCTTCGGGACGGGAATGGAGGAGGTCACTCGGCCGCATCCCCTCAAGATAGGCATTTGCCGCTTGCGTGGAAGCCCGGTTTGGCAGTAATGCGCGCCATCCTCCTCATCATGGATGCCGCGCTTGACGCCGTTGCAGCTCTCTTCCAACGACCTGCTTGCCGACCGGCGGGCGGACTATGCCGAAATGCTGTTTGGTTCGGGCGACCATGCCGCCGCCGCCGAACTGATGCTTGGGGCGCTCGAACTGGCGCCGAACTGGGCGATGGGCTGGTTCCGGCTGGGCGAGATGCAGGAAGCGGCCGGCCAGAAGGAGGCAGCCGCCGAGGCGTGGCGCATGTCACTGAAGCTCGAGCCGGCCGACCGGCCAGGTGCCACGCTCAAGCTGCAGCTGATCGGGGCAGCCGCGGCTGCCGACAGCCCACCGAGCGCCTTTGTCGAAACGCTGTTCGACCAGTACGCCGAAAAATTCGATCACGCGCTGGTCGAGACGTTGCATTACCGCGTGCCGGAACTGCTGGCGGCGGCGATCGGTGCTACGGGGCACAACACGTTTGCGCATGCGGTCGATCTCGGCTGCGGCACAGGCCTGATGGGCGTCAAGCTGCGGCCGGTGGCGGAGCGCCTCGACGGCTACGACATCTCGGCCGAGATGCTGCGCAAGGCGCGTGACAAGGGCGTCTATGACAATCTGATCAAGGCCGATTTGCAGGAGCTGGAGCCAGTGGGGCAGACGGCCGATCTCGTCACTGCGGCCGATGTCTTCATGTATCTCGGCGCGCTCGACCGGGTGTTTGCCAGCGTCATGAAGATGCTGGCGCCGGGGGGCATCTTTGCCTTTTCGGTCGAGAAGTTTTCGGGTGCCGGGCCGTTCGAGTTGCAGGCCTCGCGCCGCTATGCCCATTCCGAAGCCTATGTGCATGGCCTCATCGCCGCTGCCGGGCTGAAGCTGGTGTCGCTGGACGCCGCGATTATCCGTCAGGACCGCCGCGAGCCGGTCGAGGGCCTGATCGTGGTGACCGAGCGGGTGGCCTAGCGCCGGCTGCTGCTCGGGCTGCCCAGCATGCCGCGCGAGCGCAGCGGCTTTTCCGCCGGCTTGGCGGTGGGGGAGACCTGTTGCTGCAAGGCTTCCAACTGGGCCTGAAGGTCGCGGACGAGTTTTTCCAACTCGCTGATGCGGGCTTCGTGGGAGATTGCGTCGGTCATGCGGGTGGTCCTGAATTTGGCTTCCCATCTGATACGGCAGTGCTTCGGATGCAAGCCTGTTGCTCCGCGATCCGGGTATCTTGATCCCTTTTTGTTCCAGATTTCGCTTGGCGTAACCTGTTCCCCGCGCTAGGCATGGGGCGTGACGAGCCAAGCGCGACTGGAGACGAATTCGACCGCCGCCATGCTGCCGGAACCATTCGTGCGATGGTTCGCTGAGCGCGGCTGGTCGCCGCGTGCCCATCAGCTCGACCTGCTCGCCAGCGCCCAGCAGGGCAATTCGGTGCTGCTGATCGCGCCGACTGGCGCGGGCAAGACGCTGGCCGGGTTCCTGCCGGCGCTGGCCAATCTGGCGATGCGGCCGAAGAAACGTCCCGGCGAGCCGCAGCGCGGCGTGCATACGCTGTACATTTCTCCGCTCAAGGCACTCGCCGTCGACATCGAGCGCAATCTCGGCAAGCCGGTCGACGAAATGAACCTGCCGATCACGATGGAGACGCGCACCGGCGACACGCCGCAGCACAAGCGCGCTCGCCAGAAGCTGTCGCCGCCCGATATCCTTTTGACGACACCGGAGCAGCTGGCGCTGCTGATCGCTTCGCCCGACGCTGACCGCTTCTTCAACGGCCTGCGTTATCTCGTGCTTGACGAGCTGCATTCGTTGGTGACCTCCAAGCGTGGGCACCTGCTGTCGCTCGGGCTGGCGCGCCTCAGGGCCTTCGTGCCCGACCTGCAGACGATCGGGCTGTCGGCGACGGTGGCCGATCCGGACGAGCTCCGGCGCTGGCTGGTGCGGCAGCACCCGCCAGGCGAGATGGCTGACCTCATCACTGTCTCAGGCGGCGCCAGGCCCGAGATCACAATCCTCGATTCCGAGGAACGCGTGCCGTGGTCGGGGCATTCGGCGCGTTATGCCATCCCCGATGTCTATGACGCGATCCGCCGGCACCGGACGACGCTGTTGTTCGTCAACACCCGCAGCCAGGCCGAGCTTTTGTTCCAGGAACTTTGGCGCGTCAACGACGACAATCTGCCGATCGCTCTGCATCACGGCTCTCTCGACGTCGGCCAGCGCCGCAAGGTCGAGAAGGCGATGGCCGACAATGTGTTGCGCGCCGTCGTCGCCACCTCGACGCTCGACCTCGGCATCGATTGGGGTGACGTCGACCTGGTCGTCCATGTCGGCGCACCCAAGGGTGCGAGCCGTCTGGCCCAGCGCATCGGCCGCGCCAACCACCGGATGGACGAACCCAGCCGGGCGATCCTGGTGCCCGCCAACCGCTTCGAGGTGCTGGAGTGCCGGGCGGCCCTCGAGGCCAATTATCTCGGCGCGCAGGACACACCGCCGCTGATCGACGGCGCGCTCGACGTGCTGGCGCAGCATGTGCTGGGCTGCGCCTGTGGCGCACCCTTTGACGCCGACGAGCTTTATGCCGAGGTGACGGGCGCCGCCCCCTATGCCGGGCTCGACCGCGACAGCTTCGACCGTGTCGTCGATTTCGTCGCCACCGGCGGTTACGCGCTGCGCAGCTACGAACGTTACGCCCGCATTCGCAAGACCAAGGACGGCAAGTGGCGAGTGTCCAATCCGCGCATCGCCCAGCAATACAGGTTGAATGTCGGAACAATCATCGAAGCGCCGATGCTGAACGTGCGCTACACCCGCGCCAAGGGCAAATCGGGCGCGGGCACCGCAGCCGCGCTGACGCTGCGCGGCGGGCCGGTGCTCGGCAAGATCGAGGAGTACTTCGTCGAGACCTTGTCGATCGGCGACATGTTCATGTTCGCCGGCAAGGTGCTGCGCTTCGAGGGCATCCGCGAGAACGAGTGTTATGTGTCGACGGGCGGCAGCGGCAACGTGCTGGTGCCGTCATATGCCGGCGGCAAGTTCCCGCTGTCGACCTATCTCGCCGACCAGGTGCGCGGCATGCTGGCCGACCCCGCGCGCTGGAAGGCGCTGCCGGAGCAGGTGGCTGACTGGCTGCGCATCCAGCAGGAGAAGTCGGTGCTGCCGCGCAAGGAGGATCTCCTCGTCGAGACTTTCCCACGCGGCGAACGCTTCTACATGGTGGCCTATCCCTTCGAGGGCCGTCTGGCACACCAGACGCTCGGCATGCTGTTGACCCGCCGGCTGGAGCGCATGGGCGCGCGGCCGCTGGGCTTCGTCGCCACCGACTACTCTCTGGCCATCTGGGCGCTTGGCAATCTGGGCGCGATGTTCAAGGCCAAAAAACCGTCGCTGGCCGAGCTGTTCGATGAGGACATGCTGGGCGATGATCTTGAGGCCTGGCTCGCCGACAGCTGGCTGCTCAAGCGGACCTTTCGCAATTGCGCCGTGATTTCGGGGCTGATCGAGAAGCGTTTCCCCGGCCAGGAAAAGAACGGACGCCAGGTGACGGTTTCGGCCGACCTCATTTACGACGTCTTGCGCAGCCATGAGCCCGACCACATCCTGCTCAAGGCGACACGGGCGGATGCCGCGAGCGGGCTGCTCGATGTCAGGAGACTGGCTGAGATGCTCTCGCGCATCCGCGGGCGAATCGTGCACAAGATGCTCGACCAGATTTCGCCGCTGGCGGTGCCTGTCATGCTCGAGATCGGCAAGGAGCCGGTCAATGGCGAGGCGCACGACTCCCTGCTGCTCGAGGCAGCGGACCTGATCGAAGAGGCGATGGGAAGCGCATGAACATAGCCGCGCGCGATCTGACCAGGGAAGGCTGCGAGACCATCGCCATCGCTGGCGTGCGCGCCGCTTGTGACTGGCGCGGCGTGGTGCATTTCCCAGAACTCGACCTGCTCGTCGTTTCCGACCTGCACCTGGAGAAAGGCTCGTCGCACGCCCGCCGTGGTCGGCTGATCCCGCCCTACGACACGGCAGCGACGCTGCAACGCCTGGCCGAGGTGGTCGAGGACTACGCGCCGCGCATCATCGTCAGCCTCGGCGACAGTTTTCACGACGGTGAGGGTGCAGCGCGCTTGCCCGAGCCGTTTCGCGACAGCCTGACGGCGATGATGAAGGGCCGGAACTGGTTCTGGATCGCGGGCAACCACGATCCCGACGCGCCGGCCGATTTGCCCGGCGAGACAGTCGAGGAGCTGGCGGTCTCAGGCCTGGTGTTCCGCCATGAGCCGTCGAAGGGCCACGCCGCGGGCGAGATCGCTGGCCACTTGCATCCTTGCGCGCGCATCGTCCAGCGCGGCCGCTCGGTCCGCCGCCGCTGTTTTGCCAGCGATGGCGAACGGCTGGTGATGCCGGCCTTCGGCGCTTTCACCGGTTCGCTCAACGTGCTCGACCGGGCCTATCGCGGCATGTTCCGCGATGGCGCGCCTACCGCGTATATGATCGGGACGAGCCGGGTGTACCCGATTGCCGGGTCGCTGCTCAGGCCGGGGTGATTTCCGACGTGACGGCCATTCAACCGCCGAGTGCCGGAGATCGACGCTTAAGCGCGACCAGGCTGGATCGCCGCCGCGTCAATCCTTCCTGAAGATGATCCTTCCGAGCCATCCGGTGAACATTGCCAGCCCGATGGCAAAGAGGCCGTAGCCGAAGCCGTGGTCGGAGGCGAAGCGGAATATGGTCTGCTCGAAGCCCGACTTGACGATGGCGAGTTGGGTCGAGGTTTCCTTGATGAACAGGCCGTTGCGGAACAGGAAGGCGCGCGCCTTGTGGGTGCCGACGGGCACGTT